>JBLHLE010000257.1:0-8050 GCA_047620805.1 Pirellulaceae bacterium | reverse complement strand
GTTCTCGACGTCTCGTGCCTGGTAGTACATGAACTGGCGGTCGAAGCTCGCATTGCCGTTGTCGTCGACGCTTGTGGAAAACTGTTGCGTGCCGATGTCCCATACGAGGCTGGTGAATTCGTAACGATGGAAAATGGTGTCATAACGTAACGAAGCATAGTCGGGCACTTCGAAACCGCGGCGATCTCGTTCACCACCTAAGTACAGTACTCTGTCGGTGCCCGAACCACCGTCGAGTTCATCGCTGATGCTGGGAACTCCCGACGCGGGCAAGAAGTCTGGAATGATTTGGAATGTGTCGTGGCCTGAACCACCAATCAAGAGATCGCCGGCCTGGCGATCCAAACCACCACTGAGTACATCGTTGCCGGGTCCGCCGAAGATCCAGTCCTCGCCTGCGCCCCCTTGTAAGACATCGTTTCCTGATCCGCCCAGAATCACGTCGCGGCGTTCTGCCGCATCGCGTCGTAGCGATAGATCAATCGTATCGTGCACGGTGCCTGGGTCGAACTCCAGCTGGTAAATCGTGGGGGTCTTATCCGTCTTAACTTCGAGTAAATACGTTTCGCCATCCACCAGGCCAGCCAGGTTAAGTAGTGCAGATTGCGCTCCCGTGATCGTCTTGATTGGCGCGACGTTTTCGTCCGTCTGACGCGCGAGCGGGTAAATGCTGAGGGTCACTGTATCGATCGGCGACTCGGTCGTCACTTCGAGTTGTCGACTGGCGACGGATTCCAAGCTGAGTGAGAACCAATCAAAGTCCTCGGGGTTATCGATGGTCAAGCCACTGAATACCGCGCCGTTGTTGGGAATTGACAATTCGTAGGCCTGCGAGGCGGTATCGTTACGACTGCTTTTGCCACTTGAACCCGTCGAACGTTCGGCCTTGTCGACCAGAATAGCATTCTCGGCGTGGATCTTGACGATGTCATCGCCTGGGCCGGCATCAATCCAAACAGTCTTCTGGACCGTGGGGCCAACCGTAATTCGATCGTTGCCCTCCAAAGCATCTATCAGAATCACAAGAAACTCGCCTTCGGGCGGCAGCAGGTTGTCGACTACCTGCTGCTCCGCTTGCTCCACTGCAGCGAGTGCTTCACTGCGTTTCCTTGGGTCGGTTTCCGCCAATACGGCATCGAGATTGTCGAGGTCATCGGTTGGATTCCACAGTGGATTACCGTCTTCATCTGCGGCGGAGAAGTCGAGTCGGACTTGAGCGGCAAAGCTGAAGTTGCCGTTGTTGTCGGTCAAACGAGTAATCAAGTGATGGTCAGTCAGCAAGCCTGGTTCGGTGACGAAGTCTACTCGAATGTCGTCCTCGGCATTGGTGCCACCCACGTACCATACTTGGTCCGACTCTTTAGCGTACTCTTTCCATTCATCACCGGCTTGGCCCCCGTCCAACGATTCAAACGTCGTCCCATTGGAACGGAACATTACGTCGTTGCCGCTCTTGCCGTACATGAAGTCCAGCGTTGTGCCGCCGAAAAGATTGTCATTGCCGATGCTGCCCAGGATGCGGTTGAGTCCTGTCGCCTCTTGCTTGTAGGGACCATGCTGATCGTCCGCCGGCTTCGCAGTATCAATATCCAAAATGCCATCGTCGTTGGCATCGCCATCGGTTTGAAACAGTTGTCCGGTGTCGCTGACAAAGACGCCGAAATCTTGGCTCGGACCGTCGTCGATAAATTGCGCAACATTTCCTGCCGAGAAGGAAACGCCGGGGGTCGGTACTAGTGCTATTTCGGGAGCGAGTGACCAGGCAAACAGATTGTTCCTGCCCTGGCCGCCCCGAAGATCGTCGTTGCCTTGTCCAGCGAATAATACGTCGTGATCGCCGCTCGAGCCTTCCCCGTTGTCTCCAAGCAGACGATCGTCGCCACCAAAGCCGTACAGCACATCGCTGCCGCGACCGCCGTCCAGCTGGTCGCGCCCCGCCGAGCCGATCAAAATGTCGTTACCGCTGTTTCCGGAAAAGACGCCGACCATGTGGCGACTTCGGTCCGACAATTGAGTTAGATCGAGCGCGACGGACTCGGCGTTGCCGTTGTTTGGTTTGACGGGATTGAAAACGCCAGTTGGCAAAACTGTGTCGGCAGTGACAAAGCCAATTACATCGTTGCCGCCCAAACCGGCCACTCGTATTTGCTCGATCAGGAAATCGCCCTGGTCGTCCAACAGGTCGACGTACATGATTTCGACAGGTTGGCCGAGTTCATAGTAGTCGATGCGAACTCGAGGCTGCTGACCAAGGACGGGCAGGGTCTGGCTGAGCAGGATGACGTCGTCGCGTTCCGTACCGTCGATAATCAGCGTGTCTAGCTCGTTACTCGGTCCGTTCGAACCAGGTACGTTGCCGTGAATGGCATCTTCGCCGGTGTCGAGATGCTGGTCGGCTCCCAATTTGGTTGGAAGGATAAAGACATCGCGGCCGAGACCGCCGTACTGTTGGTCACTTCCTTCCTGGCCTTCGAGAACATCTCTACCAGTTCCGCCCCATAACTCGTCGTCACCTCCGCCGCCGAACAAGTTGTCCTCGCCCGATCCGGCCAGCAAAATGTCATTGCCTCCTACCGTATCGGCGTTGAAATTGACTGCGTAATTCGAGCCCAGTACGTAGTCGCCGTGCAGGTAGTCATTTCCTGTGTCGCCAACCAGTAAATCGCCAAGCAAATTCCCTTGCAAGGTATCATCGTTCTCACCACCAAACAGTTGGTCGCCAATGAGTGAGACATGTGGCGGAGCCGCAGCGGGTGGCGTTGATGGCCCCGCGGCAAACAACTGATCGTCGCCAGCGCCGCCGAACAATCGTTGCCCGGCCTGCAGGCCACCAAAACCGGCATAGATAATGTCGTTGCCTGCAGCGCCGTACAATTGATCGATATCTGGACCGCCATCGAGGATGTCGTGACCTGCACCGCCCAAGATCACATCTTCACCGCTGCCGCCGACGACAATCAAATCGTCACCCGCTCCGGCGTCCAGGTAATCGGCGTCAGCTCCACCATATAATTCGTCGACGTTGTTACCGCCAAATAGATGATCTTGGCCGTCGCCGCCGCTCAATACATCTGTACCGTCGTCGGCGCCGTTACTGGGTCCGTCGATGGAGATGCCCTCAACCACGACAGGCGTGATGATGGGCGGTACATAGCGATCGGCATTGGCGGATAAGTTGTTTGGATCGAACCGGTCGGCGAGGGAAGGTGCGCGGCCAAAGTTCGCAGGATTGCTCGAGTGCAACGCTTCGGTAGTCAGATACTGCGGCGGTAACTCATAGTCCGTGACATCGTCGTAGTTTTCACGGTTGCCAACGGCCAAGCCGCCAAACAGTACGTCATTGCCGCTGCCTCCATCGAGCGTATCGTTGCCGAAATCGCCGACAATGAAATCATTGCCCGCTAAGCCGTTGATGATATCGTCACCCGTCCCGCCGAGCAGAATATTGTCGGCGCTACTGCCGGTGATTCGGTCGCCAGCGGAGCTTCCGGTGACGTGCTCCACGTTGGTCACTGATCCGCTTCCCGTCGCCGAACCCGTCGCTGGGCCAATCGCAAGTGCGACTTCAACGGAAGTTGACCAAGGAATGTGATTCGTCAGCCCCACCGTATGTGTGGTGCCGTATTCCAGGTAATCGTCGGCGTGCCCAGCACCGTCGATCGCACCATCGACGCCTTGTAGATGATTGATCACAAACAGATCTGCCTGGTCGCCACCAGTCAGATTCTCAAAGCCGATGAAATCCAATTTTGCGTCGCCACCAATGCTAACCACGCTGCCAGCATTTTGACTGGTGACGTGCCATGTATTGGGCAGGGACTCGCCAATTAGCGTGTCATTATTTGTACTGCTACCGATAGCCAATTCGATATTCTCGAAAGCAGCTCCGCCAATTGACAAAGCTTCGCGGTTTAGACTGACTGGCGAAGTAAATCTCGAGAAGTCAATTGTATCCAAACCACCTCCGCCGCGTCCGTCGATGGATCCCGACAGCTGTACGCCGTCGGCAATCACAAAGCGATCGTGCAGCGTTTCGCCGCCGATGAAGCTTTCAAAGCCCTGGTAACTAAACAGGCGGACAGTGGAGTTTCCTTCCAAGCTATCGACTGTTCCCGTTCCGGTTTGCGTGATGTTCCAAGCAGTCGTCCCTGTGGCCAGATTCGCGTTATAGACTTCGATTAGGTCCTGCCCGCCACCAGCGGCGTCAATCTGAACATTGGAGTTTACGCCGACAGCCAACGCGTTATTGGCGACGTGAATACTGTCGTCGCCTAGGCCGGTGTCGATCGTGAGATCGTTGACGGAGGTGACGTCAATGATTTGAAGTTCATCGGATCCGGAGCCCAGTCGCAAATGCAAACTATCCAGATCGGCAAAGTCGATTTGCCCGCCGAGCATCCCCAAACCGCTGATTCGTTGGAATGTGCGCAAGCGTTGGACCGGATCGTCGTTGCGGTGAAGGGCGGTTTCGCCGCCGAAGTAGAGTTTTGGTTCGCCCGCATAGTAGCGTCTTAGCTCACCGCCAGCAAAGGTCTGTTGAACACCGCTGGCATCATAAACTGGTTCGCCGGGGTAGTGGAACAATTGGTTGCCGTCAATGTCCTGGACCGGACCCACGCCCGGATACAGATCCGGCTCGCCTGCGGTCAAAATCAACTCGCCCTGCATGGTGACTTTCGGCTGGCCCCCCATGATCGGTTCGTCGCCGAAATAGTATTTCAAATCACCCGCGTTGTGCAACACGACGTCCCCCGCATTGTGACCGTCGCCGTCACCAAAGTAGACTACCTTTTCTCGCAGGAGTCCAAATTGCGTCTCGCCCGCCTGGTACATGAACGGGTTGCCAAAGACGTTCAGGGCAGGTTGTGTCAGCAGGTGGAAGCCCGAACCCAAACTGGTCAAGTCGCGTGCAACCCCGTTCTCTGCATCTGCGGCTGTATTGGCCAGCTGAATCTCTGTACTATCTACAGGAATGACGAAATACTCGATATCTTCACTCAGGTTGCCGAGCAGTGTATCGTCCGTCGTGTCCGTTTCTCTGCGGTAAGTAACGGCGGTTCCTGTTTTCAAGTCGTGCCCGGGCAGCCGAAGCGTATTTGCGCCCAAATCAACAACTGACGTTTCCGCGGCAGCGTTGAAGCGTATGCTCCGCATCACCGGTTCATTGCCCAGGTATTGAACTGGATCTCCCGCACGCTGCGCGACCAATTCACCTGCATTATGCGTCGCTCCCGTAGGGCTACCGGAATCGTCCAGGACTGGTTCGATTCCGAAGTAGGTCACTGGATCTCCGGCATTGTGCAGAAGTGGGATTCCGTCGGCACTGAACGAATCTACGAGCCGCTGGTAGGTGTCGATTGTCCCTTGAACGCTATTGGTGGCCTGATCGCTAACAATGTTCACTGTGTCGACGCCGGCAACGGGTGTTTCGCGGACCACGCTGGTTTCAAACAGCTGGACGGGGACGCTGCGGTTTACTTGGATTAACGACGGAGGGCTAACAAAAATCACTCGGTCACGGAATTTCTCAATGATTTGGGAGTTGACCTCAACACCCTGCTGGTTCCGCCACAGCAGTTGCCCAAATTCGTTTCGCTTTTGTACGAAGTCCTTGATGATTACGCCGTCGTCGTCTAATTCCACAGCGTAGACCCAGATCTGCCCTGGCGTTCCCGGTACATTCTTCTTGAAGACGATCGGTTTCAGATCTTGAGTAGCGTAGTCAATCGAGTTTCCATCGATGTCCGTGAACGTTCTATTTGGGCTAGAATTCACGTGAATGAGCGTTGGATCATCGAGCGTAGGTTGGTGCAAAACGGGGTCGAACTCGAGTGGCTTGACGGTCTCTTGGAAATGCGCGTCGCCGTCGAAGACAAGTCGACCGTTAATCTTGTCGAGGCTGTCGGCGAGTGTTTCGCTGATGTTTAAGACATCATCCCCGGCACCTCCGAGAATCACAGTCTCGCCATCGATGTCTTGGACATCGACTTGATCGTCACCACCACCGAGCAGGACGGTCGTCAGTCCTTCGTGAGTGCTCAGGATGGTAAACCGATCGTCGGAGTAGTCACCGCTGTTGTGCTCTTTGATCCGATCGTCTAACCGGATTTCCAATGCCTCGAAATTCTCGTATTCGACGCCGTCGAAAGGAGTTCCGTCGATGAGTGAGAGTCCGGCTCCCATTCCCAATCCCTGTAACTCGTTGAACGTTCTTTGCAGCGGAATGTTATCCGTAGCCGGATTTCCGTCGTGGTCCACGCTAACTGGGACGAAACGCGAGACATAGATGGGAACGTTAACTGGAGCAAAGACGATCTCGTCATTCACAACCCGCAAAAATGGTTGACCATTGGAGTCGATTTCCGTCAGTTGTACCGGAGCCTGACTACTGAAAATTGGATTGCCGGATACGTCGAGTTTGAGGATGGGCTGCGACCTGTCGACCTTGATTCGTCCCTTGCCGTTTCCATCGATTTCCGTTTCGTACAGCGCCTCGGTGCCCGGTTGCAGCTTGGCACTGTATCCCGCGGGTGGTTGGTAGGCCAGTGCTTCACCATCGAAGTCGTCGGCAACGAGGTCGATCTTCAGTTCTTGGCCGCTGCTGTTGACGAAGACCTGCGAACGCACTCGCTCGGACACATCCACGGTCACTTCGGCGAGGCTTCCTGGAGTTGCAGAACCATCGGATTGCAAGCGACCGTCTTGATTATGCACGATCAGATTGTCGCCGTCTTGCGAATTACCACCATCGATAGTGACTCGGCCCTGTATCCCCGAGATGTCGTAGATGCGATCGACTTTGAAGGCGAACGGAGGTGGGTCGATTGTGATTTGCGGCGGAGTGATCGTCGTCTCGACGGGGGCCAGCTCCCTGCCGATTCGATAGTGAATCGGTGGGATGTTGAAGGAAATGTCAGCAACATCGTTCCGGAACGGCCAAGAGCCCGTGTAGGTGTGGTGGCTGTACGGACTGGACGCTGCCAGCAACTCGTTCACGGTCGAGTCAAGGATGAAGTACGGGTTGGAAAGCCTCAACGCAAAGATCCGGAGGTCGATAGCAGACTTCGCTTCCGACACCGCAAAAGAAATAGGAGGATGCCAACCAACTCTATGAGAAACTGCCGCCAGGTCAAAGGTCTTCGGAGTGTACTCGATCTCTGGAGGAGCTTGCACGACAAAGGGCGGCGGCTGATACGAAAGCGGCGGTGGATCAAAAAAGATCACGGGGTGATCACCGCCGAGGTGAATCGTGTCATCTCCCGAACCACCACGAACGATTACCTCCACATCCGCGTCGGTACTGAGCACATAAATCTCATCCGCGCCACCGCCTGTGTTGACTTCGAGTATCTCAATTTGCGTAAAGTTGGTCACGCGACCCGCTCCGACCACCGAGGTGTCGGTGATCACAAACTTGTCTCCGATCGGCGTTCCCGTGACCACAATCGTATCACTGCCAGAACCACCGCTAATAAATACCGGCGCGTTCTGCACATATTCGTAACGATTGTTTCCACCGCCGCCGAACACACTTGTCAGATTGGCAAATCGTTGCGAGTCGGCAGTTGCCGATGGCAAGGCGATAAATGTCTTGAGGATAAACGTATCGTCGTCGGCACCACCACTCAGAAACAGCTCGGCCGTATTGTGATTGACTTCGAATTCATCGTCGCCATCATCGCCGTAGACGATCATCTGGCTTGAATTTCCGTTGGTCATGTTATCGCGGTCGGCAATAGGTACGCCTAGCGGAAACTCAAACGTGCGATTGTCGACGTCCAATATCTGCGGAACCGTTCCAACTATCAAACTGTCACTGCCCGGACCCAAATTGATAATCGTTTGAACTGCATTGTCGTCCGAATAGACAGAGTCGTTTCCAGTTTGGGTATTAATCGTCACGCGTTCGACATTTTCGTGCCGGATGAGGTCTGCGAGCGGATGGCCGAAGTCAAATTGAGCGACTGTAATCTGACCCGAGGAAAGGCCACCACTGCCGCGATCCAGTTTAACGAAGTCATCGTCCCGACTACCGTAGACGTACAGTTCA
>JBLHLE010000256.1:0-8054 GCA_047620805.1 Pirellulaceae bacterium | reverse complement strand
CTTTCTGATCGACTTGAACATCTTGCGATTACTTGCCAGCAGCGCTAAAGTTTCCAGTTCGGATGTGGTGTTGGAGGTCGGCGGCGGCACGGGGTCGTTGACATCTTTGATGGCGCAAGCGGCGGCCGAAGTCGTCAGCGTCGAAATTGACGCTCAACTACATCAGTTGGCCCGCGAAGAGCTGTCGAAGTACGACAATGTCACGATTCTGCTCCAAGACGCTTTGCGTAACAAGAACAACCTTGACGATCGAGTGCTCGAGGCTGTGACAGCGAAGTTGGCGGCAGGGGAAAACCGACAGTTCAAGTTGGTGGCGAATTTGCCATACAGTATCGCCACGCCGATTATTTCTAATTTGCTTTGCACCGAACTGACGCCCGTCTCGATGACGGTCACGATCCAGAAGGAGTTGGGGGATCGCATTAATGCAAAGCCGCGAACGAAGGACTATAGCGCCCTGAGTATTTGGGTCCAGAGTCAGTGCGAGGTGGAAGTCGTGCGGATTCTACCGCCGACGTGTTTCTGGCCGCAGCCGAAAGTCCATTCCGCGATCCTGCACATTGTTCCCAAGCCGGAATTACGCGCCAAGGTTCCCGACCTGCCGTTCTTCCACAGTTTCGTCAGGGCGATGTTCTTTCACCGCCGCAAGTATCTGCGGAGCGTAATCTCCAGCGCCTACAAAAGTCAAATCGATAAGCCCGCTGCTGATGGGATATTGAACAGTATGGGGTTGGGGCAGGAAACGAGGGCAGAAGAACTAAATGTCGAAACCATGATCGCGCTTTGTGAACGCGTCAAAGCTGCCCTTAATGGTTGACCAGTAGTTGACCCACGAGCCCACTTCATTCACAATTTAGTAGAGACGAGGGACGAGGCTCTTTTCCTTTGGCCCGTTGGCTCGTGACCAGTTTGTGTGACCAGTTTGTGTGACCAGTTTGTGTGACCAGTTTGTGTGACCAGTTTGTGTGACCAGTTTGTGTGACCAGTTTGTGTGACCAGTGATTGACGGTATTTCGCCGTCTACATCTATAGCATGTTCGCGGTGCAGTTCGTTCTAAGCTCGTTCGCTCTAAGCTCGTTCGTTCTAAGCTCGTTCGTTCTAAGCTCGTTCGTTCTAAGCTCGTTCGCTCTAAGCTCGTTCGCTCTAAGCTCGTTCGCTCTAAATACGGTGTATCGCGACGCCCCAAGTGAACGGAAGCGACTCATGAAGTTCATCGAGATGACTGGCAAGACGTTGGCTCAAATTATCAACAGCGAAGATTTCGGCGCTCCGAATCTCGACGAAGCTGGCGTTACGGACGAGACTATTGTGCGGATCAACGAGCACGGCGACATTGAAGTCCGCCGCGAGCAAAGTTGGGATGTAATTGGCGGATTGTTGGGAGAATATGCCGAGCGAGTCAGGCAGCGTTCCGGATTTGACTGGGTGTAGTCGCGAACACGGCGGGATCCTCTCTTTATCGTTCTTGCGGCAGGTGAATCCGGTTTTACTCTTCGCGAAATCGGTAACCGACACCGCGAACTGTTTCAATGCAGTCGGCAGCGGAATCTAGTTTTTGCCGCAGCGCTCGAATGTGCACGTCAATTGTTCGCTCCAACACTAAGGAGTCGTCGCCGATTGCGGCGTCCATTAAATCGCCGCGGCTAAACGCCCGACCTGGTTGTCGAATCAAGGCTTCCAGAAGCTGAAACTCCGTCTTAGTAAGCGGCAGCGGTTTGTTCTGATAGCGGACAATGTGTCGATGTCTGTCGATGCTAATGCCCTGCCGCGTGATGAGGTCATCGTCGATCGGCGCGGCCCGCCGCCGGAGCAGAGCTTTGACACGCTCGAGCAGAACTTTGACGCTGAAGGGTTTGGTTACGTAGTCGTCTGCTCCAACCGCAAAACCAACCAACTGGTCACTCTCCTCCGACTTGGCCGTCAGCATCACAATCGGAGTCCCTTTTAAGTCGGAGTTGGCGCGCAACTGACGACATAAATCAATACCGTCGATAACTGGCAGCATGACATCCAAGACAATCAGGTCCGGGATCAAACGGACGGCTTTGTCATGGCCGTTTTGCCCGTCCATTGCGACGCTGACATCGTACCCCGCTTGGCAAAAGTTGTATTCCAAGACGTCCACGAGCGACCGGTCGTCTTCAACCACTAGGATTTTCTGTTTCGACACATTACAGCCCAGCTTTGTAACAGAGTAGCTTCGTAACCGAGTAGCTTCGTAACCGAGTAGCTTCGTAGCGGTTCAAAATGGCGGAAGTGCATGGGAATCGAACCCACCGAACGCCAGCTTTACTGACGTCCCAACGGTTTTGAAGACCGTGGCCGGCACCAGCCGTACACGCACTTCCCCGCCGCTTGCCGAAGCCTGCTAAAAACGTCATCTTCAAGACTTTGGCAAATAAATTGGACAACTCGATCTTACTCGGTGCAACCACTCGGCAACAGGGGAGAAACGGCTCTGCGGCGCCGAGATTCTGCGTGTTACATCGATTCAAGCGAGTCCGCGTTTGACGGCAAAAACGGCAGCTTGAGTGCGGTCGGTCGCCTGAATTTTGCGGAGGATGTTTTGCACGTGCTCTTTGACTGTTTCCACGCTGATACCCAACGAACGGCCAATCTCGCGATTGCTCAAACCCAGTGCTACATGCCGAAGCACTTGGAGCTCTCGGCGGGTCAAAGGCAGGCCTTCGATTGTTTCGTCACGTTTGGACATGACTTGTTTGACTCGGTACAGGATGCTGTCAGCCCGAGGTGAATTGCCTGCGGCCGCCGAACGAATGGCGTCGACTAATGTTTGCCGTTGAGATCCTTTCAGCAGGTAGTCAACGGCGCCCAACGCAACGCACCTCGCTACATAGGTTGGGTTGTCGTAGGTGGACAGCATGACGACTCGAGCTGCGGGGCATTCTTTGCGGATAGATTCCAGCGCCGAGAGTCCATCCGCCTCCGGCATTCGGACATCGAGCAAGGTAACGTCGGGTTGATGTGTCCGGACACGCTCAACTACCTCGTCTCCCGAGCTTGCCTCGGCTACGATTTCGATGTCCGTGTTTTCAAGTAGTACGGCGAGGCCGCGGCGAACTACTTCATGATCGTCAGCGATGAGAATTCGAATCGCCATTGATACCTCGATTCAGCACATTTCAAAAGAGAAGACGGACCCGCCAAAATTCACTTGTATTCCTATTATTGCGTTCATTTTAGTGGTTACAGCTCGATGAACGCCCGCTCAAACGACGAGGGATTTCAACAACAGAATGATGTTGGGGCCAAGCAAACCGCTATCAATCTAACAGCCCCGATTAAGGCGTGCACGTGCTAACAGAAAAGGTTGGAAAAGTCGTTCAAATCCGGTGTGCGAATTCTCGCCGAGGTGATAAAAAGCACGAACTTATTCTGGAGGCAAAATGAGCCGCCCCGAGGCCCGAATGGCGACTAATTGAAGGTCGGAATCTAAGCACCTTATGGTGATTTGAGTCGCAAAAACGCGAGTGATAAAAGTGAAGTCCGGAGGTTTAGTTATAATACCTATAACTTTTTTGTGGATTTCGCACATTTTGATTGCAATACCGGTTATTCCGCGCTAGGCTAAGTGAAGTCACGAGTAGGAACTTTCGACCGGAAAACGGTGGAGCCTTTTCAATTGCCGGTCTTCGTGATTTGTTCTTGGAGGAAATCTGTCGAACGCAGCGCCATCGTTGGTTCGTACACCCCCAGTCCGGTTATACCAATTGTGATGATTGTTATAAATTTACTAAATTTTCCAGTTTAACCAGTCGTAATGGTTGACATTGAAAATCTGGCTAGGTACAAGAGAACCAAACCCCATGTCAGGGGTAGCATATTCGTTGCAATCCGTTTAGTTCAAATCTATCTTCATCATTCTTTAAATAATGAAGAACGTTCTCAAATCTAAGTTTTAAAGGGTGCCAGGAATGAATCGGTTGAAAACGTTGTTTTCGGGCAAATCGCAGAAAAATAGAAATCGGCGTCAACGTACGTTGGCCCGAAACATGAATGTCGAAGCGTTGGAAAGCCGGCAGATGTTGGCAATCGCCTATGATTTCATTGCCAATCCCGATTTAGGCGGGAACGGCAATAATATCAGTGCTGCAGTCACCGATAATGTCGATGGTAGCCGAGATATTGAAGCGACTCCGGGTGCGACTCTTGAATTCGCCATTATTATAGAGACGGATGCGGACGTTACCATTCAGTCGGCGCAGATCAACGTCGTGGATTCGGCTGCCGACGCGGCGACCTATCATTTGCGTTCCATGCAGACCACTGCCCTTGGTGATGGCGGCTGGATCGTCCAAGCATCGGATCCAGCGTTTACTCCCGCTAATGGTGGTCCCTTCCCTGTTCCGTTATTGAACTTGGGCGGATTTCCTGCCGTTCTTGAGCCACACTGGTTCTTCACCGATACCACCGATCAGTTCATCGCTCCCGATGGAGCTTTTTCGGCGTTCGACGGCACCCCGAATTTGGCTGGAATAACCAAACAGGGCGCTCCACTCGATCTTACTGCGGGTGACCGAATCCCTCTGTATGCGTTCAGTGTCGAGGTGCCAGCATTGGGCGAAAGTATGGTCATCGACATTCGATCAATTGCTGAAGGAGCAAACGGAGCGTTTCGAACGGTAGTAGTCGACGCTTCTAATGGTGCCGACGTTCCAATTTCCAACTACCAACTTGTGACCATTACTGGCTCGAACCTCGGTCCCAGTGCTGTCGATGATACGGTTCCCGGAACGGAAGACGTAACTACCGTCATTCCGATGGCAACTTTGACTGCTAATGACGCTCGCTTCGACACCTTTGATAGTGTCGGCAACCCGTCGGTTGGTTCGGTTGCCATCAACGGTGCAAACGTTGAATTCACAGCTCCTGCCAATTTCAACGGACCGGCTACTTTTGATTATCAGATCACAGGTGGTGGAGTGCCTGCCACCGCCGAAGTCACCGTTAATGTTGCCCCTGTGAACGATCCTCCCACATTGGTTGATGATGCGGCCAATGTTACAGAAGGAACAATTGCCACGGGGATAAACGTACTCGGCAACGATTCGGATATTGATTTAGACAACTTGACTATCACCGGTGTTACTGGCAGTGCCAATGCTTCGACGGACGGCACAACCATTACGTACGATGCCACTGGTGATACAGCTCCCGCTAGCGTTACCCTTAGTTACACCGTCAGCGACGGCACAACAACTTCCACGGCTGATTTGGTTATTACGGTGGTGACCAACCAACCTCCCGTGGCCAACGGCGATATGCTGACGAATGTTCCCGAAGACGGCAGTGGTACACTCTTGGTCGCTACTTTGCTGGGCAATGATACCGACCCCGAAGACGACACTATAACGCTGGTCAGTATTCTCCCCAACGCCGACGCCACGGTTTTGAATAACGGTAACGGTACCTGGACTGTTACACCGAACGCCAACTTCTCGGGTCAAACTGTTCTGGACTATCAGATTACGGACGGAACCAGCACATCGACGGGTACGATCACCGTTACTGTCGATGGTGCAAACGATCCGGTTGTGGCCGTCGACGACGATGTTTTGACGTCCAAGGGCGTTGCGATTATCGGTTTTGACGTCTTAGCTAATGACCTGGACCCAGACAACGATGTTTTGTCTTTGGTCTCTATTGATGCTGCAGGTGTCATCAACGGGACACTCACCAACAATAACGACGGCACGTTCGACTATTCACCGACGCTTGCGACCTTTGTTGGAACAGATAGTTTTACCTATGTTGTTTCCGATGGCGCCACGTCATCTACGGGTACAGTTACGATTGAAGTTTTGGATCGTAACGATCCACCAGTCGCTGTTGCCGACACGCTGACGGTCATCGAGAACACCACGGCCAACGCTGGCAATGTTACGGCCAACGATACCGATGACAATAACAACGTCATCTTCGTGGCTTTCGGTGCCGCCTCGCAAGGTTCCATCGTTTCGACTGGAAACGGTGGTTATGAATACACGCCGACACCCGGCGTCTTCAACGTGACCGATACGATTACCTACACGATCAGTGACGGTTTCAATCCCGATGTCACTAGCACGTTGACGATCACGATCAGTGAAGTCAACGATCCGCCGGTGGCAAATACCGATAATGCAAATACGATTGAGAACACACCTACGACGATCAGCGTCTTGGCCAACGATACGGATCCAGATGGTGCCGCTTTGGTTGTCTTCGCCGTTACGGACGGAGCAAAAGGTACTGTTGTCAATAACGGCAACGGCACGGTTACCTACACGCCGAACGCGAACGAGTTCGGTGCTGACAGTTTCACTTACACGGTCAGCGATAGCCTCGGCCTAACGGACGTTGGAACCGTTAACATCTCGATCGTCGCGACCAACGATCGTCCATCTGCAGTTGATGACGCTGGTGCCGGCGATGAAGATACCGACATCACGGTTGATGTATTGGCCAACGATACCGATCCCGATAACGATACGCTCAGCATTCAGATTGTATCGGTCACTAACGGTACGGCTTCTGGAGCCAGCGGTCAGTTGGTCTTTACTCCCAATGCCAACTTCAATGGCACCGCGGAAGTCGAGTATGTGGCCAGCGATAGTTTGGCTTTGTCGAATGTCGCTCTCGTTACGATTACGGTTAATCCCGTCAACGACAATCCCGACGCAATCGACGACCGCTTCACAGCTGCTACCAATAGCGTCTTGAATGTCTTCACACCGTTGGGTAACGACTTGGTCTTCCCTGACTTTGGTGAAACTTTGATCATCACTGGTGCCGATGCAGCATCCGTAAACGGCGGTATTGTCGCGTTCGATGCGGGCACGGTCACGTACTCACCTCCATTGGACTTTGAAGGAATCGACAGTTTCGATTACACAATCTCGGATGAAAACGGCGGTGTTGATACTGCAACGATTTCCGTTATCGCGTCCCGTCAGCGTTATTTCCGCAGTGGCAACGACTTGATCTTTGTTGGCCTCGATGACGGTCCCGACCGCGTTCGAGTTCAAGCATTGACGAATGACAACCTTAACATTCAGCTTCGAACGGATGAAGGAACTTTTGGTCCACTGCCGCTCGGACCTGGTGGTGTGCTGCAAATCTACACCTTCGGTGGAAACGATGTTGTTACGTCGAGTGCGGTTAACGTACCGCTCTACGTCGAAGGTGGTGTCGGAAACGATATCCTCCAAGGTCTAACTTCCGCAGATGTTCTGCTGGGTGGTCCTGGTAACGACATCATCCAAGGTGGCGGTGGCAACGATATCCTCATCGGTGGTACCGGAAACGACTTGCTGGTAGGTCGCGACGGCGACGAGACCCTGATTGGCAACGAGGGAAATGATACTCTGCAAGGTAGCAGCGGTAGCGATGAACTCTGGGGTGGTCCCGGTAACGATCGCCTCTCCGGCGGAAGTGGCAGCGATTTCATCGATGGAGGTGACGACGACGACACCATGGTTGGTGGCGGCGGCGACGATATCTTGATCGGCGGCGAAGGTAGCGACAGTCTGAAGGGCGAAGCCGGTAACGATCTTGTCATCGGTGGCCTAGGTGACGACGGCGTCAACGGTGGCAAAAACCAAGACGCTCTCATCGGTGGCGAGGTTGCTGGTGACACCGCGACTCTGTATTCCCTGCTGGCTGCCTGGGCATCTGCACCAAACAATGCCACGGCTCGCCGCGACGCTTTGTGGGGTGCTGGCTTGGCTGTTACCCCCGATGCTGGTGTTGACAATCTGATCGGTGGCGGTGGTGGAGACTACTTCGGCGATGGTGAAAACTTCGTCGATTTCCGCTCCCGAAACGATATTTAATTAATCTGCCTGACACGGATTAAACGGTTTGAGAACGCAAACAGGGGACCCACTTGGGTCCCTTGTTTCATTTCTTGCTGAGGGGTTTTCAGATTAGTTCTAGCCCGGATTATTCATGAGTAGAACTTAGCTCATTGCAAGTCGTTTGTGGACATGAGTTTGTCGCCAACTTTCCCAAAACACGGCGCAATAGTAACCCGACGCGTAAGCGAGGAAAC
>JBLHLE010000255.1:0-8068 GCA_047620805.1 Pirellulaceae bacterium | reverse complement strand
AGATAGGGCATCTGAATTCGATAATCAGGTTTCGTGCAAGGAACGCGGAGGTAATATCGCAAACGCTTCCGAAGGACTATTTCCTGGCGTCCGGTGGCTGGCCAACTAAAGTCGTCATGTCCTGCATCGATGTTGTCGAGTTTTGGGAGGGCTGGCGAAGTACTCGCGATGTTGGTTTTTCGACCATCCGCCGAGAAACAAAATACCACAAAACGCCGACGACACAGATGCAGTTGAGCAAGGCGAGCAACCCTTCGCGAGAAAGACTGCTTCCCAGTTCGTGAATCGCCTTCATCGACTCGTTGTAATCTTCCACCACGAGAACATAGAGTTTCGTGTCATTATAAGTTGCATCTAGCCCGGCGACTTCGACGACAACATTCTTTTTAGCTGCGATCCATTTCTTTCTGTACGCTTCACCCAATACATCTGCAGCGATTGGATCGGTGAACATCCCGTTGGCAAATGTCTCGGGCACGCGATAATCGGCAAATCGCGGTGGCACTGTACCTGTTTCCGAGCGTAGCTTCTGGAGCAGTCTATGCTGCAGGATCAATCCCTCGTATTCTCCCGGACGACCATCGACGAGCATCAGGTAACGGGCGTCGTCGTCGTTTTGCTCTTGCCGGGGAAATCGTACGATGTTACCGACTTCCACCGTCAACCCCATGACGCCCAGTAGACTACCGTCGTCGTCCAGCACTGGTGTTGTCACCGCGATTTTCCAAGTATTCGTGGCCGTACTGCGAAGTGGGGCGGATAGATGTGTCTTCTGGATGCGCTGGTTTGGGGATGGATTTTCGCCCGACTTAAAGTCATCGATTCCGCCGTGGAAGTAGGTTCGATAAGCGTAGTTGCGACCGATTGTTGGACGCGTTCCGGCGGAGTCGTAGGCAGCCGCCAACTGCGTGCCGTAGGGGCCCAGCAGAATCCAACTCGCCACCTCCGCGGGTTTGCGGGGATTGGTGATGAGATTTTCCATCGTCGTCTGCAACGGTTTTCGGGCGTCGTGTTCGACGAACTCTTGGCGCGTTTTCTCGAAATCGTCTCCGTTAGTTTTCTCGTCGCGCAACTTAGTCTGCGCTTCGCGCAGATCGGTCAGCAGTTGTTTCAATTCCGGATCCTGCAGCGCAGATTTGACGCTCTTGAGCAGCGACTCGTCATTCGCAGTTTCTACGGCTCGATAGTACCGGTCGAGTGTATTGGCGACGAGAACAGATACCGTTAACGCTTCGGATTCATTGGATCGGATCACGTGTTGGAAAACAGTGTTTTCCGATTTTTGAGTCGCCAAGTTGAAGCTTCGCGCCGTAAATAATCCGGCGACGGCTAATAGCAATAGCGGCCCAATGAACCCCAGCACTTTAAGTGGCAACGCCGCCTTTTGTTGCTGCCGCGACTTTAGCGCATCCCAAATACTCTGAGCGCTACTGAAACGCTGACTGGGATCGCGGGCGAGACAACGATCGATGATCTCGATCAATCCGCGATCGACTCCTTTAATGCGGCGATGGGCAACTGGCGGCGGACTCTGTTCGATTGACTTGCGGTAGACGGACAGGCGTTCGACCAGATCGCGCGCTGAATCGAGGTCGCGAACGGCATCGCCCGATCTGTATGGTAATTTGTTGGTCAACATGAAGTACATCATGGCACCCAAAGCGTAGACGTCCCATTGGGCATCGGGGACAGCTTCGAGATCTGCCTGTTCGGGCGCCATGAAGAACAGAGTTCCCAACGCAGGGCGTTGCTCGTTGGATAGGCGAGCTTGACCGAAATCCGCCAGGCGAGGGCGACCGTCTTCGTCCAGCAAAATATTGGCCGGTTTGAGATCGCAGTGCAGCACACCTTTGGCGTGAGCATGCACGACTCCAGCAACGATATCCTCAAAAATTGGCACAGCCTCTTCGACGGGCAAAGCGCCTTGTTGGCGGATGTGATCTTCCAAGGATCCGTTGTCGATGTACTCCATCACGTAGTACGGTGGGTCGGCTTCCCAGCCGACGTCCAAAAGCTGAACGACATATCGATTCGCGGAAAGAAACCGAAGTTTTTCAACTTCGCGTGAAAGTAACTGCCAATCGACGCTGCGTCGGTGATTAAAAAACTTCACCGCGACTTGGCGACCGGTTTTTAAATCCATTCCGACCCAAACTTCCCCGTACGCTCCCTGCCCCAAAAATTGTTGCAGCGTGTAACCCGGGATTTGCGCAGGCGGTTGGTTCCGCGTCAAACTTAATTGTTTGCCGCGCCGCTGTTCGTCCGGCGATTGTTGTTGTGTATGATCGGATACCATAGCGATCTGTCAATTGTCGCGATTATCAATTGTCGCGATTACCATTTGTCGCAATTGCCATTTTTTGGGGCACAGCGGGGAGAAGGCTCGAATGCACTTATTACGTATTCTATCTACATTTTGGTTCGTGGGACTACTACTGGTCACGAATATCCTTTATCCACAAGGACCGTCCGCTAGCGACGATGTTACCACTTTGGATGGGAATGACGGCAGAGAACTGCTTTTACGCAACTTTCGCCCAAAATCTGAACTATTAGTCCCGTCGACCAAACTTACGGCGGCCAAGTTTTCTGTCGTGGATGTGCACTCACATTTTCGCTATCGCTTAAAGCACTCGCCCGATCAACTGAAGCACTTCGTTGAAGTGATGAATCGAAATAATATCGCCATCTGTGTCAGTCTCGACGGAAGACTTGGTAGTGAGTTTGACGAGCACGCGAAGTACTTGTGGACGGATTACCCCAACCGCTTCATGATTTTCGCCAACATCGACTGGGTGGGCGACGGCGACGAAGACGAACCTAAAACGTGGGCCTGTCATCGCCCCGATTTTGCGAGGCACGCGGTCGAGCAGCTTCGAGAGGCGGTGAAGAAAGGAGCGTGTGGAGTCAAAGTATTCAAGCAGTTCGGATTGCAATACAAAAATCCAGACGGGTCGTTGATCAAAATTGACGACCAACGGTTTGATCCGATTTGGGAGGCTTGCGGACAATTGGGCATACCCGTGATTATTCACACTGCCGATCCAGCTGCCTTCTTTCGCCCCATCGATAAGCACAACGAACGCTGGGAAGAGCTCTCGCGACATCCCGATTGGAGTTTTCACGGCGATAAGTTCCCTTCTCGAGAAGAGCTACTAAAGGCTCGTAACAATCTGATCGAACGACACGCCAAAACAAATTTTATCGGTGCACATCTCGCCAATAATTCGGAAGATCTTGCCACGGTAGCCAAATGGCTCGACCAGTTTCCAAACCTCTCTGTCGAGTTTGCTTCGCGCATCGGCGAGTTGGGGCGACAGCCTTACTCCGCCCGCCGTTTCCTGGAAAAATACAACGACCGGGTCCTTTTCGGAACGGATGGGCCGTGGCCAGAAACACGCATCAAACTTTACTGGCGTTTCTTAGAAACCTACGACGAGAATTTTCCGTATTCCGAAAAAGAGTTTCCACCCCAGGGTTTGTGGAGTATCTATGGCGTCGGACTAAGCGACGCAACTCTGGAAAAGATCTATCGCGGAAATGCGCAGCGCATCATCCCCGGCTTGAAGGAAAAACTGCTGAAGTACGAATCGCAGAAGTAGAGCCAAGATACGAAAACACGAAGCCATGGAACACGAAGCCATGGAACACGAAGCAATGGAACACGACGTCATGGAACACGACGTCATGGAACACGACGTCATGGAACACGACGTCATGGAACGCGAAGCCATGGAACGCGAAGCCATGGAACGCGAAGCCATGGAACACGACGTCATGGAACGCGACGTCATGGAACGCGACGTCATGGAACGCGAAGCCGTTCTCAGAGATACATGCCGACAAATCCACCAGCGTCGTCGCTGGCAGTTTGGATGGCTTCAATTCTCTTCTTAGCCGCGTCTAAGTCGCCAGCTTCGATATAACGGTCGAATTCGGCCATGACTGCTTTTTGAGCGGTGTCGCGAAACCAATTGACGACGGGCTCGGTGAGCCATTGGCAGGTCTCCGAAGTCAACTCGATGATCAGGTCGGCGCTTTCCGTCTTGCAGTCGTCGCCGTCTGTCAGAACGACACCCTCGAAGCGGAATTTTAGCTGACCGACTGCGGGGTTATTTGTCAGATGGTAGATGCACTGGGCGCTGTAGAGATAGTAAGAATTATGGGAGCCATGTTTGTCGATTGCTGCCTTAATTCGTTGGCAACGTTGCTGGAATTTCGGCGATGCATCGATCGGAATGTCCAGCCGGCCAACTGTTCGCAGTGGCAAGCAATCAAATGAAATCTCAACCCAACGGTCCATGTCGTTACCCCTTGTTCGGCTCGCAATTGCAAATTTCAAACTGCAAATGGCAAATGGCAAATCCCAAACAAATAACAAAGAACAGCGGCCAATATCCAAAGGGAAAGTTTCCTTTGAAATTTGGTGTTTGCTCTTTGTTTGTTATTTGATTCTTGAATTTTGATATTTACGGCAAAGCCGTTATCTTAGCGGACTTGAGCCGTCATAACTACGTCCGCTTGTCGCTTCCATCCAAGAGAAAGCCAGCCTTTTTGACTGTCGATTTGACTGAGCGGGATAGTGCCGAGACTTTCCAGTTTGCCAGGAAGCACTAGGCCGTTGGAGACAAACTCTTCCTTGAACATCGCCTCGAACTTCACCTTTAGAAACGTCTTAAACGCTACCTGCGTGACGCTCAGCGATTTGCTTTTGAGGTAGTCGACTCTGACGTCGCCGTTTCGAGTCAGTTTTACGCCACCATTTGCAATCGCGACATCGTATGTAGCCGAAATCGACATGGAGTCCGGGATCTCTTGGTCGCCGCGAGAGAACTGTCGACCGCGAAGTGCGATGGTCAACTTTTGGTCGCTGAATGTTGCCAAAAACGGCGCGTCGTTGTCAAAGGTGATCGACCACGGATCCGAGTCGGGACCGGTCTTTAATGCTTCTGGAATATCGGCGCTCATGTCGACCAACATCGATTCCAATTTCTCGTCAGTCAGTTTGAACCCGCCGAGGATCGATTGAGAGAAGTTGGCGATACTGGTTTCGTGCAATCGCACTGACAGTTCGGGTGAACCTGCGACAACGGGAGGAGCTGACGGGGCAGCGATTTGAGCTTTGCTGGCTTGCAGAACTTCGATGTACGCAAAGGACGAATCAGACGAAGTCGAAACTCCTTGCGGGAATCCGCCGCGACGCGTTAGTGGCTTGCGAACTTTGTCAGCGTAGCGGCCATTTGCGTCCGCCAATGTTGTGCTGCTTTTCTTGTCCATCGATTGAGATACGCGAACTTCCGCTCGCTGCGACGCGACGCTCTCCGCTTCTGACTTGCTGCTGCCGATTTTTCGCCAAGCAATTTTTTCGATGATTTTACGTTTTGCACAAACGCCAGTCACTTCAGTAGAAGTTGAGCAACAGGCGGTGGCCGCGGCACTAATGATGCCGCCTGCTGTCAGCCATACTCGCTTTGAGCTCTGGACCGACGTGTTGCCAACCGTGTAAATAGTGACTGGACCGTTAACACCAACATTATTCGAGATCGTCGTACCGCTTAGTAGCAAGTCGATTGTTGCTCGGCTGGAATTAGGCACGAGACGAGCGTTCAGTTCGCCGTACATGTGAGCCGTGCCGTTAATTGAAGTTCCGAGTATGTTCTCGCGAACGGCCATCGTTTGATCGACGGGCTGATGGGCCGCATCGGCAATCAGTTCTGCGGAAATCTGTGCGTAGAAATTCGAGTTTGAATAACGGCTGCGAACCGCTTTCTGCAATTCCTTTGCTTGGCGAGCTCGTTCTAACCATCCGATCGAACGACCGATCTCCAAAGCTGAATCGTTGTTTGGTGATGCTTCATGAGCAGCTAGTTGCGCTGCCAGCGAGTCGAGTTGACGGTCGTAGGCAGTTGCAGCTTTGGGATTCGAGAATAGGACTGCGTTCATGTAATCCGTCAATTTGGAGCGAACCCCGGTGAAAGTAGCGATCTCCAAGCCGTTTTGGTTTTGATAGTATCGTTGGCGAACTTTGTTCAGCACCTGCAAGTTTGGTTTGTCGCTCGACAGTTCTTTTTGCATGTCATCCCAAAGCAAGTACTCTCGCCACCCAGCTCCCCATGGTTTTCGGGCACGATTGAGATTGCGTTCGAGTTTCCCGATGGCGGTTTTCAGGGCAGCTCTGGTGGTGTTCACCCGAGCTTCACTGGTTGGAACGAACTTGCCTTTGAGAGAAGTTGCCAGATTGGCCGCGTCTGCGGCACCGCTGACAGTTGAGACGGGATACTCCGCAACTCCGTGCAAAGCTTGTCCCGCCGCAGCAGCCGGCGATTTGGCGCTCAGCGATAGGGCAGGTACGCAAATGAAACTGCAGGCAACTACGAGAATTCTGAGTCCACGCACTGGAATACTCCTTTTATTTCGCCCCAATAAGTTCGCCGTCCAACTTGGCGATTTCACTTGTCTTATCATGAATCAAATTTTGGGACTATGGGGATTTGGGAAATATGCGATGACTTTACGCCAAGAGCGTCGTATTTCTCGTGAAAGTCAATTACCTATCTTCTCTTTTCCCGGCAAATTACGCAACCTTCCTCACCGGAATATACTGCCAGTTGACGGGAAAAATCAGTGGGTTCTATGCTGTGGTGGGGTTCAGCTGCCTATTTTGAAAAAAGAGAGAGCTATGAGCAAGAAAATTTCGGTGTTTGCGTTGCTTGGTATCGTGGTTTTGGGGGCGACTAGTGCGTTCGCTACCGAGTGGAAAACCGACTACGGCGAGGCCATGAAAACTGCCGAATCCGCGCACAAGATGCTCTTCGTACTCTTTGCGGATGAAGGGGACAAGTTTGGTTCCGAAGTAGCCAAGTGGCTGGACGACCCAGGTTGCGAGAAGTACCAGGAAACTCACGTTTTCGTTCGTCTTCCTTTGGCTTACAGCGCAACATTGAACGATAAGCCGTTGAAGATCCTGTCGCACAGCGCGTTCAGTATTTTGCACTCCCGTGCTGGAATCGCGATCCTCGACACGCGAAAAAAGGAGAGTCCTCAATTTCGTCGCGTGGTATCGGCGTATCCTTCGGAGTTTCAGCAGCGATTGAGTTTGCAGCGATTTAGGGTGATTCTGGAGTTGCCGGAGGGCACTCTGGCCCAGCGTTCTTTGATCATGGCGGTCCGTTTTCATCCTGAGAGCCCACAGAGCACGGCCGGTGAGCAGTCGGCGACGCTGGTGCGTGAAGCGTCGAGCCACTCGAGCCACCAAGCTCGCATCCGCCGACAGGGGCACCACAATTGGGAACAGCGTTTTCACTCAATTAATTCCGCTTTGCCCGACGGATTGGTGTCAAAAGAAATATGTGCCGAAAGTTGGCCAAATGAGGAACTTTTACAAGCCGCTTTCGAATGTGTTCACAGTTGGCGGCAATCGCCTGGACACTGGAATGCCGTTCGCGAGCGGCACGTGATGTATGGCTATGACATGAAGCGTGGCAGCAACGGGATCTGGTATGCGACAGGGATATTTGGCGGACACTACTAATTATCCTTGGCTCGGGACCACTTTCACTAATTATTAATGTGGACAAAGCGCTAGTAGCGGTCGAGCGAAGTGTTTTCTAAAATGCAGGTGGAATCACGAACTGAATTGGATCGAAAGTCGATCTGATTACACACGGCAGAGTGCGAGGAGCTGCATCTGTCACAATTCCTTTTTCTGAATGCGAGCTAATTAAAGATGAGTAGCGATTTTCTCGGCGACCGTCGTCAGGCTTTGGAGAATTCATTTTTCGCCAAAAAGAACGCAGAGTTGCTGGACCAACTTCGGGATCAAATGCAGACGGAGTCAAAGCGTCAAGCAATATCCGATGCCTCTGGGATCACTGACGAAGTGGTGCTCGACGAACTGCTCGCCATCGGTATGGATGGACAAACCGTTGCCGCCCTTTCGCTGGTACCGTTGGTCGAAGTCGCGTGGGCTGATGGCAGTATTGCAGCCGACGAGCGGGCAGCATTGAATTCCGCCTGCGAAGAGATCGGCATCAAGAAGGGTTCGCCTGCGTTCGCTTTGCTGCAACAG
>JBLHLE010000254.1:0-8092 GCA_047620805.1 Pirellulaceae bacterium | reverse complement strand
ATGAAATGCAGCAGTTTCGCGACGCCAGTAGTGTCCCAACCGTAGCGAATTGGAGCCCCTAGTGTAACGCAGTCAATTTGTAGATTGGCAATCGCGTTTGGAGTGGATTTTTCTAGCAACGTTTCTACTCGTTGCCAGACCGGAAGATCGGCCATGCTCAGCATCGGCCGTTGGTAGTACGGCTTGCAGGCATCAAAGAACTGTCGACGATGACTCGCATCGGCTCCCAATAGGTTACTCAAGAGGGCGACGATGTTGGCGCCGTGGCTGTGTCCGACCAGCAATACTCGCCCTCGTTGGTGGGCGTGATTCTCTTGCAGTGTATTCAGCAGTTGCACTGCTCCGTCGGCCCGTCCAATATGAAGATTCTCGCTGGACCAATTGAACAGCCGGACTGGAATCGCAGAGTTGTGGGCAGAGTTGTGGGCAGAGTTGTGGGCAGAGTTGTGGGCAGAGTTCGCCGCTTGGCTGATTAGAGACTTCGAGATCGCCGACTGGAAGCTAGAGCGAAAATTCTCGGTAAAGTTGCCGCATTCGTCGAGCAGCGATTCGAGTAATTGCTTTTGATACGTCTTCAGCTTTTTGGCGGCGTCGGGGAAGAAGCGGGCGACCTTGCGAAACATCCCCACGGCATCGTTACCTGCGAATGTTCCGTGGATGAGGTAAACGCAAAGCACGTTGGCCCGACGAAATGTCTGGCCAACGCGTTGCATGGTTTGCTGAAGAGCATCAGATTCGGCGTACTGGTCCGACCCGGGCTGCTCCAGTCGCAGCGAAGTGGGGCGAGTTGACTGGTACGTTTGGTGTTGAAACTGATTGTGGGGTGGCATTTTGTCCTGAATCCACTCGATGGACTGAGAATTCGGCAGCACTGGCACCCAGCGTTCCGTTCCAAGTCTCAAACGACCGACCGCTGCGTTCGTCGCCTTGGTAGAATCCGAGTACGGACAGATTGTCGGCTGCAATGAACTCGCGTTCACCTGGAGCCCATTGTGTTTGTTTGTAGACTCGACGCCAAGTACCCGCATTGAAGTACATTTGATTGAGCACAAAACCGTCGGCGTAACTAGCGTCCAGCGGCAGCGTCTCGGCGACGTGAGTGTGACCGTAGACGATGTGGCGAGCTCGCCGGTTGCGGAAGTCTTGTTCCGCCAGAGCGTGCTCGACATAGGAAGCGCTGGTTGCTCCGCGCAACCCGTGCATCCAATTGCCGATCTGACTGGCCCAGCCAATCGATAGTCGCTTGCTAAATTTCAACGCTCGTTCCAGTCCATCCACTAAATCGAATGGACTCCACGTATTGTGGTCGCGAACCATTGCCAAGTTTAGAAACTCATCGGCTAGTCCATCCCAAATACGCTTAACGCTCTTGCGAATCGCAGGACTCGGACAGAGTCGTTCTAGCATGCCCTCGATCCAAACAGGAACCAACAGGACGGGACGAATGTTGTCGATTTCTCGCAGAGCGTTAATCACGCCCGAGGGCAGATCGTCGCCAAGCTGATTTTGAATTTCGACGACGAAGCGACTTAGCAATTCTACGACGATGGCGTCACCCAAACTGCTGGTGTTACGATCCTCGGTGAAGTTGAGTGGATCGAAAATGTCTCCGTGCCGTGCGAACACACGATGGCGGCGGAGCGCGTCGAGCAATTCTTCGCTCTCGACAGGGTCGTGTGGGAACGGTTCGTTGTGCGAATTCGCCAAGCCCATATGGTGCGAAATCTTTTGACGGAGAAGATCGTAACTCGGACCACGCAAGTGTAGGAACCAATCGTGGTTGCCAACCATGTAGTGCGTACGTACCGGAACCGGCTGGCCTTCGCCATTGTAGACTGGATTTCCAGAGTGGTCCGATGGCGCTACACAGATCGCGTTTTCGGCAGCAAGCGATCGCAAAGTCGCCAGGGAATGAGCGTTCTTCGATAGAATCCCGTCGGTGATGCTGTTGACAGATTCAATCACCTGAGGCGAACTGGTATCGCTCCAGGGACGAACGTCTCCAGTCAGCCATTGCTGGGAGCGTACCAAGTCGAGCACGTCACCGAGCAGGACAAGGTCAATTCGCTCGATAGGGCGATAGTGACCGTCAGCTCGCCAAGAGGCTCGAGCCGCCATGTCTCGCAACCTGTCGGCAAACATATCAAACGCGCCGGGATCAACCGTTGTTCCACTGGTCGCGTCTGTGAGGTGTAAGTCGCTGATGATGACGAGCATTGCCAACATCCTTGTTGTAAAGGTGGATTCGGATACAGATGGGCCTCGCTGCCAACATCTGCCAACTGCCCCACTTCCATGAGGGAAATGTACGTGAACATCTCCTTTATCGGAATACCATGTAGCGAACATGAGGATCATTCCGAAGAAATAGAATGGGAAGAATACGGCAATTGGTTAGCTGAGTCGCTGGATAGTTTGGCTTATTTGCGCCCGAATACGCAAAAAAATATCCGCGGCAGAAGTTTACTTCTGCCGCGGAAATGACTTGTGGAAGAGACTGTATCCATCGGTTAAGAGCTAGGCACCGAAATCGTCCTGGTCTCCTTCTCCTAACGGTCCATTCGTGCGCGTACAATCCGAATACGCGGCCGCGTCGACGAATTCTGAATTCGAAGACGAAGTTGTGTCCACGACGTGAACCGTAGCTACTAGCGGGAACGCAATCGTATACGACTGATCAAAAGCGAGCATGGCCTGAGCCACGTCACCAAATTCGTCGATGACTGCATCGCGAGCACCGGAAATTCCGGTGACAAGCCCGATAGTAAGGATGGTAGCGAGTAGAGTCCATTCGAAACTGAGAATACCGTCTTCTTCCTCCCACATACGATTAACATTTATCACAGTAGGCTCCTTCGATTGAAAAGCTATGTGAAACAAAAAAACCTCGCGGACGAACCCGAGAGACTGCGACGCTTAGACGGCAAACGCCACAAACCAAGCCATTAGAACGCACCTTTTGTGCCCCTTTCCAAATTTATCACTTGGGACGACTTGAACAGCATGATTTGTGGCCATGCGGACGTGATATTCGTTACCCACTGGAGACGCGTCAAGTCGATGCTGCTGGTTGTACGGTCTTCACGATGGGAACGTGGAGCGGATGGTAGTGACTATGCAGAAGGAACAGATAGTGTGCGTTGATATTCTACAGTTCAGATATTTCTTTCATGCATCCACGTGACCAAGTGGACATGTTCCTGTTCTTTTACACGATCGAGTTCACTATTAAAGCGCGAGTCAAAAAAGCTTTGCCGATAATTGGAACGACACGAATCGGCGGCAATTTCGGTCCAATGTGTCAACGGGGTAGTGGTAGTCCGAGTCGCTCTGGCAGAATGACATGAGATGGTGGCATGGCCACAGTTGTTTTGCGAGTCGGGTCTTGGCTAGAAGCGAGCTGAACTGTCAATCCCTGAGTTCTTTCTCAACTCGTTTGAGATCAGCATCGATCATCATGTGAACCAGTTGTTCGAATGTAACTTCTGGTTCCCAGCCAAATTCTTTGCGGGCTTTGGAGCAGTCGCCACAGAGCGTGTGAACGTCCGCTGGCCGGTAGAACTTCGGATCGATTTCGACGTATTCTTCCCAGTCTAGACCGACTCGATCAAACGCCAGTTGAGCGAACTCCCTCACGGAGTGTTTTTCGCCGGTCGAAATCACATAGTCAACGGGTTCATCTTGCTGCAGCATTAGCCACATCGCTCGGACGTAGTCGCCCGCAAATCCCCAGTCGCGTTGAGCGTCGAGGTTGCCGAGTTTGAGTTTGTCTTGCAGTCCGAACTTTATTCGGGCGACGGCATCGGTAATTTTTCGAGTGACGAATTCCTTGCCGCGAAGAGGCGATTCGTGATTGAACAGGATACCGCAGCACGCGAACAACTGAAAGCTTTCGCGGTAATTGACGGTGATCCAGTGCCCATAAACTTTGGCGACGCCGTACGGGCTACGCGGCCAAAAGGGCGTTGTTTCTGTCTGCGGCTCTTCGCGTACCGAGCCAAACATCTCACTGCTACTGGCTTGATAGAATCGAATCGACGGGTCAATCAAACGCACTGCTTCAAGGACTCGCGTCACTCCAAGTCCAGTGAACTCCCCGGTAAGCAGGGGTTGTTCAAAGCTTGTCGGAACGAAGCTCATCGCCGCCAGATTGTAGACTTCATGCGGTTGGGTGATGTCGAGTAGACGGACTAAGGAAAGTTGGTCTAGCAGGTCAGCTTGGTGGAGCTGAATCCGATCTCGAAGGTGATTAATTCGTTCGAAGTTTTCGGTGCTGGAACGGCGGACCATTCCATGAACCTCGTATCCCTTGTCTAACAGAAACTCGGAGAGGTATGCACCGTCTTGCCCTGTCACGCCGGTTATTAACGCTCTGCGTGTCATAAACTTGCTCTCAATCAGTTCGCAAAAGTCCGTTTTACAAAAGATCGCCCGCTGCGATAGCGGCGTTTTGGGCAACACGACGTCCGTTTGGACTATTCGTCGTCATCTGTCGCCGAATCGTCGCTGATATCACTCTCTGGCGCTTCCTCAGAAGGGCTTTCGTCAGCTGCAGTCGACTCGCCGACATCGGCTGAAGTCTCGGAGCCGTCTGTGGAATCGAGTTCCAAAGCATCGAGTTCCAAAGCATCGAGTTCCAAAGCGCCATCTTCCGCAACATTCTCATCGGAATCGCCGTCGGACTCTTCTTTCGGTACTCGGACGATTGCCGCCAAGGTGTCTCCGTCGTCGAGACTCATGATGCGGACGCCTTGAGTATTCCGGCCAATAACGCTGATTTCACCCACGGCGACTCGTTGGATTTTACCTCGAGCCGTCATCATCATAACTTCATCGTCATCTTCGACACGGGTAATACCGATGACTTTGCCGTTTCGCTCCGTCGCTTTGATGTCACGGATACCTTTTCCGCCACGGCGTTGAGTTCGGTAGCGAGCGGAAGAAGATATGCCTTCGTTGTCGTCTTCATCGCTGCCATCGGCTGTGTCACCATCCACTGTGTCACCATCCACTGTGTCACCATCCACTGTGTCACCATCCACTGTGTCACCATCCGCGGGGGAATCGTCTTCTGTCGCTCCATCTCCGGAGTCTTCTGCTGCGGAGTCTTCTGCTGCGGAGTCTTCTGCTGCGGAGTCGTCTATTATGTCGGTTGGCGAGAGCGTGCTGGTTCCGAAGCTAGTCCGTTTGCCGTAACCGTTTTCACAGGCGGTTAACAGCGTGGCGTTGGGTTCGGCGACGACCATACCGACCAGTTCGTCGCCGGCGCCGAGTTTGATCCCTTTTACGCCCGAGGTATTTCGTCCCATCGGCCTGGCATCAGATTCTGCGAAGCGAATAGCCATGCCTTTTGCGGTAGCCAGGACGACTTCGTCACCGGGTTTGGTGACGACGACATCGACGAGTTCATCATCATCGCGAAGCTTAATAGCGATGATGCCACCTTTCTTGGGCCGGCTGTAGGCTTCTAGCGGCGTCTTCTTCACAAGACCTTTGCGAGTGGCCATGATGAGGAAGTGGCCGGGCAAGTTGAAATCTCGAACGGCGCGGCAATCGGTAATGTTTTCCCCTTCCGACAGATTCAACAGATTGACGATCGCTCGTCCACGGCTGTCGCGGCTGCCCTGTGGAAGTCCGTAAACTTTTTGCCAGTAGACTTTCCCTTGGTTGGTGAAGAACAGCAGATAGGCGTGTGTGCTGGCGACGAACAGGTGCCGGATCGGATCCTCTTCTTCCGTCTTAGCTCCTTTGAGTCCTTTGCCACCGCGGCGTTGCGCGCGATAGACGTTGGCTGGCGTACGTTTGATGTAGCCGTTGTGCGTGATGGTGACGACCATCGTTTCTTCGGTGATCAGATCTTCGATAATGACATCACCAAGTTCCTCGCCGCTGATTTCCGTGCGGCGATCGTCACCGTGCTTGCGGGCGATTTCCTGAAGATCCTCTTTGATCATGGCCAGGATGTTCTCTTCATCCGATAGAATTCGCAGGTATTCAGTGATTTCTTCGAGCAATCCGTTGTACTCGTTGGAGAGTTTCTCTTGCTCTAAACCAACGAGTTGGCCGAGTGTCATTTTCAGGATGGCGTCGGCTTGCACAGCGGTCAGCGTGTAGACGTCGGATTCACCTCGTTCGGTGATGAATACTGCGTAGCCCTCATCGCCGATTGCTCGTTTCATCATTTCGGCGGGACATTCGACTCCCATCAAGCCGGTTTTCGCTTCGGGTTGCGATTTCGACTTCCGGATAATCCGAATGATTTCCTCGATGTTAGCCAACGCTAACAGAAGACCTTCAACCGTGTGTTTCCGCTTGCGAGCTCTTGCCATTAGGAACTGAGTTCGGCGTCGGATCACTTGGATTCGATGCCGAATGAACTCTTCGAGCATTTCTTTGAGTGTCAGTTCGCGGGGCTTGCCGTCGACCAACGCCAGGAAGATCAGCGAGAAGGAGTCCTGTAGAGGTGAGAAGCGGTAGAGTTGATTGAGGACAACATCTGGATCGGCGTTGCGTTTCAGCTCGATCACCAGACGTACCGGCTCTTTCAAATCGCTTTCATCGCGAATGTCAGAGATGTCTTTGATTCGTTCGTCGTTAACAAGTCCGGAGATGTGTTCAATGACGCGATCTCGGAATTGCTGGTAGGGAATTTCGGAGACGATAATTCGATGGCGGCCACGGCCCATTTCTTCAATGGTGGTGCGCGCTCGCACGTGGATTGTGGAGCGACCTGTGTGGTAACCGCGATGAATGCCCGTTCGACCGCAGATGATTCCACCCGTGGGGAAGTCGGGACCGGGAACGATATCCATCAGTTCCAGGATGGAGATATCGGGTTCCTCGATAATCTTCACCAGTGCAGCGCAGATTTCGCGAAGGTTATGCGGGGGAATGGACGTCGCCATACCGACGGCGATCCCTGTGGCGCCGTTGACCAGCAGGTTTGGGAATCTCGACGGTAGGACCGTTGGTTCCAAATTTCGTTCATCGTACGTCGGAACAAAGTCGACCGTATCAAGTTTCAAATCGTCCAGCATCGAAGCAGCGACGGAGGAAAGTCTCGCTTCGGTATATCGCATGGCAGCCGGAGGTAGTCCAGCAATCGAGCCAAAGTTCCCCTGCTTGTCGACGAGCACATGTCGCATGTTCCACTCTTGTGCCATCCGCACCAGCGTCGGGTAGATCACACTTTCACCGTGAGGGTGATAGTTTCCGCTCGTATCGCCAGAGATCTTAGCGCATTTTACTCGGCCGGAACCTGGGCCTAAATTCAGATCGTTCATGGCGACGAGGATACGCCGTTGCGATGGTTTGAGGCCATCGCGCGCATCCGGAAGCGCGCGACTGACGATGACACTCATCGCATAAACGAGATAGCTTTCTTTGAGCTCATTCTCAATCGGCTGGTCCAACAGACGAAAGGATGGGAGGCCACCGTCGTCGGGGATGTCAGCGGACGGGTTGTCATTCGACGGGGTGTCATTCGACAAGGGTGAGTCCTTTCAATGCCAGCGGATGCAACGTGTAGAAGAGTGTTAAAAAGCAGCGTGAATTTTATCATTTTTGCACCGCGTCAACAACCGGCCGACGTCGATTTGGAGGCATCGCAAACCTTTAAAACGCAATGGTTTGTGTGCGGAATTACCGGAGCAGCGGCGCTTTGGCTGCAAGCGCCCTAACCGGCGTAGATTTGAGTCGATAAATCTCCTCAATATCGTCTGCAGAGAACTTCACACTGAACCTGCTGAACTGCTTTCGTCGCCGACCGCTTTACCGCCAGATGGGACGCTTTCTAAATCCATTAACTCGCCGCATTCGTAGACCAACTTCCCCAGCAAGCGAAAATAGAGTAGCAGGTTCAATGTGATGATCACGCCCGCTGGCAGTGCGAAAATAACGCTGAACAGCAACACCGGCGCCAGCAGCGCCCAGCTCAAGAATCCCATCAATGCGACGAGCAGATACAGCCGAATCCACTTGTCCTTCGCCAGTGAAAATGTGCGAACGATATCCGGGGAGCAAGGAGTTAATAGCGACTGCGAATGAACGACGGAGAGGAATACGACCGGATGGAAAACGACTGCACTCACTG
>JBLHLE010000253.1:0-8106 GCA_047620805.1 Pirellulaceae bacterium | reverse complement strand
ACTGCGTTGTTGAGTCGTATAGAGGACGTGGCCGGCAGGGTGAACGCGTGCAAAACGATCCACGACTTCGAGCGTATTAACAGGGACGTTCTCAAACTCGAAGGTCACGACATCAACTTGCCGCGCGAACTCGGCAACCGCGTTCAAGTCGTCGTACGAAGACTGAATTTCCATGTCGGCGACCTGGCCGGTCGGCGTATCATCGTCTGGCGAGAAAACATGGACGCGATATCCAAGCCGTCGAGCGGCAATGGTGAACATTCGACCCAGTTGTCCGCTTCCCAACACGCCAATCGTCGAACCCGGCAGAATGGCTCGGATCATAGCTTAGAATCCTCCATCACTTTGTTTTCCTGTTCACTCGCAAACTCTTTCAATTTCGTTCGCAGACCTGGAGTCTCATTCGCAAGCATTCGCACTGCCAACAAGGCCGCATTCTGCGCTCCGGCTTCGCCAATCGCCAGCGTGCCGACGGGCACCCCAGCGGGCATTTGCACAATCGATAAAAGCGAGTCGAGACCCGATAGAGCCCGCGACTGTATCGGTACGCCGAGTACCGGCAATGTCGTCATGGAGGCAACCATTCCGGGCAGATGAGCGGCACCGCCTGCTCCGGCGATGATGACCTTCAAGCCTCGTTGCTCCGCATCGCGGGCGTATGAGACCATCCACTCAGGCGTCCGGTGAGCTGAAACAACACGCCGCTCATGCGGTACGTTAAATTGGCTAAGTAGTTCCGATGCATGTTGCATCGTCGGCAAGTCCGATTTACTGCCCATGATGATGCCGACGAGCGGCTCTGCGGATTCGGTCATTTTCCGATCTCTCGTTTCCTGTTTGATTGCGTTAGATTATTCGTAGGTGATCAGCTCGGGCTTACTGGCTAAAGAACAGCGAAACGGTTGCGTTGAATGACCTGCATGGCGGTTTCTCCGAAGAGAGAGATAGCCCAACAAATGCGGCGTCCGAAACGAATGCACTTAGCAAGTTCGTTCAGTCAACACACGGGTGCATCTGGCACGACGACGAAGCAATAGCCGTCTAAATCAGACGAGGAGCGGCGAGACCATTGGCAAGTCGGTGCCCATCGACCGCGGATAAAGCGCGGAAGGCAGAAGCGATCTTGAGCCGGCGACCAACCGTAGAAACATGGCAATGGGGGCCATCCAGGCGTTTCGCGCTACGGCGACCGCGCGAAGAAGAAAGAACGATTTCTCTCTCTGAGGTTTTACCCTCTTCTTCGCTGGGACACTCCGACTCGGTGGAGCCCGGCGATATCAACGTGGTTATTTGCGGCGGCATCACGAGAGAGAATGTGCAAAGGCAGACAAGCATGGACATCAGCCAAGCGAACACCAGCTTACTTGTCGATCGCTGTCGAAATGTCATCAAACTCTTCATCTCAAAATCCATGAGGGCTTATTCGCCAGTAATCAGTTTGAGTAAATCGCCGATCTTGCAGTGAGCTTCAATCGGATGGCGGAGGGATTCTCCTTTAAGAATGCGATAACGGTTTTGCCTTCCGACGCGCTCCCGCTCAATGAAGCCACCTTCCTCCAAGTCCTGAATAATTTTCTGGACTGCACGTTCCGTAATACCAACCTCGATGGCGACTTCACGAAGCACCTTCTGCGGATCCGCATGGAGAACAGTTAATACATGAGCGTGATTGGTCAGGAATGTCCAGCCGTGCGAAACCTTGCTGTTTTCCGTAGCGGCGGACTTCCCTGTTTTCCGTTTTGCGGCTTGTCTAGTCATTATATTGGTGTCGTTGTTCAGAATTCTTGTATGGCCCAAAATTGTGATCGGAATCGCTTCTTCTGAAGTTTAGCAGATTTTACTCAAAAAGCGAACACTAAAACACGATAAACTAATTACGATATAAGATTGACGAATAGTTGTTCGTGTATTATAGTTCGCATGACGGGAGTGTTTCCGTTACCGAAGGCGATACCACAAGGAATTCAATGAGTACGCTGAAAGCGAAAACTGCAGGTGCAGTGGCCATTCTGGAGCAGTTCACTTCTGACGATCCTGTCCACGAGCGAAACGCTTCCATGCGTGTTCTTGCTGACGTGACACGTGCATGGCCGGGTGAACCTCGCCGCCTGTGGTGGAAGTGGTTTAGTGAAGCTTCAAGCAGTTTGGGATTGCGAACGAAAACGCTTGATTGCACGATCGAAGAAACGTTTTCATTGGCCCGCGACCACGCTCAGATTGTGTGTTACAGAGAAGAAGACGGAGCGACCCCTGCTTGCGAATGGCTGGCAGTCATGGCAACGACTAAGCGGCATTTTCAAGTTCTGTTGGCAGGCGAACAGGACTTTACGGAGGCAATGTCAGCTCGGGATTTGCGAAACGCGCTCGATAGGTTCTCCGTAGATGGTCGTGTTCGATGCGTGGTCGTGCATCCAAGCAAAACAAATGCTTCATCCAATTTCAACAGCGACGGACATAGATTCACGCCGTTGGAGCGGCTTTGGCAGCTTCTGAAACCTGAAGCGTCGGATATCTGGATCGTAATCGTATTCGCCTTCGTCGTGTCATTATTGATGCTGGCGACACCGCTGGCTGTCGAGACGTTGGTGAACACCATCGCGTTTGGTCGCTTCCTGCAGCCGATCATCATTCTGGCGGTGATTCTGCTGATGTTTCTTGGATTTCAAGGAGCGGTCAGAGCGTTGCAGACGTATGTCGTCGAAATCATACAGCGGCGTTTGTTCGCACGTGTCGCAGGTGATCTTGCCTTTCGATTGCCGCGAACTGAGATAGAAGATTCCGACGGCGAGTACCTGCCCGAAATCGTAAATCGATTCTTCGACATCGTGACTGTACAGAAGGTCGCAGCGCAGCTGCTGCTGGATAGCCTTGGCTTGATGTTGAGCACGCTGATAGGCATGGCCGTCTTGGGATTCTATCACCCGTGGTTGCTCGGTTTTGACGTGTTTCTGCTGTCGGCAATCGCAGTCGTTATCTTCTTGCTCGGCCGTGGTGCCGTCTCAAGTGCGGTAAAGGAATCGAAGCATAAGTACTACATGGCCGGATGGCTGGAAGACATTGCGAGATGCCCAATCGCGTTTCGGAACGACGGCGGAGCCGAGTTCGCACTGGAACGGACGGACCGGCTCATCCACGAATACCTGAACGCGCGTCGCAGTCATTTCAGAATCGTCATGCGACAGGTGCTGTTTGCCCTCGGTATTCAGGCTGTTGCGAGCACGGTACTTCTCGGCCTCGGTGGCTGGCTTGTCGTCGCGGGTGAGTTGACTTTGGGGCAACTCGTTGCGGCGGAACTAATTGTGACAGTCATCGTTGGATCGTTCGCGAAAATCGGCAAACACATGGAGAGCTTCTATGATCTGCTGGCGTCAGTCGACAAACTCGGCGCGCTGTTCGATATTCGGACAGAGCGGCAGGACGGTATGTTGGCAATCGATCGCTCTCTGCCCGCCGCGATTGAGTTGAATTCTGTTTGCTACGCATGGCAGGGCCGACCGTCCGTTATTGACGACTTTAGCGCTGAAATTGAATCGGGCGAGGCCGTTGCCGTGTTGGGCGGTGCTGGAGTTGGAAAGAGCACGCTGATTGACCTGGTCTACGGAATCCGTAGTCCGACGGCCGGTCATCTGATGATCGATGGCATTGAACCTCGTGATTTGAGACCTGACGTTCTGCGAAGCCGAATCGCAGTGGCACGTGGCACCGAAGCGTTTCATTCCACAATAGAAGAAAATGTTCATCTTCACCGGGAAGGGGTTACGGCAACCGAAGTACGTGACGTCCTTGACGCCATCGGACTGCTCGATCCAGTTCTGCGGCTGAAAGACGGGTGCAACACAATGTTGACGAGCGAAGGTTCGCCGTTGTCTGAGAGCCAGCAGCGATTGCTTGGGATCGCGAGAGCGGCTATTGGTCGCCCGGGACTCCTGCTTGTGGACGGCGCGCTTGATGCCTTGGGCAATCGCGATCTGGACCGTTGCCTGAACTACTTGTTGTCGGCGGATCGACCGTGGACGTTGATAGTCGCAACCTCACGCGAAGATATCGCCGTGCGATTCAATCGCACAATCTCACTAGAAACCGCTTCCTCCGGAAATTTGAACAGTTAACGAACGAGCAAACGATGACAACAGTTTCCACTGACAACACGATTAACGAGCAACAACGCAGAATGTTGGCTCCTGCTGCCTACAGCGAAGCCGCATTGCCATCACTGAAGCTGACGCGCTCGTCACGGCTGGCACAGACAATCGGTAAATCGCTCCTCGTTTTTCTAGTGTTCGGGACGATCTTGGTGGCACTGGCGCCGTGGCAACAGTCGGTCAAAGGTACGGGGAACGTCATCGCCTATGACCCACTGGAACGAAAGCAAACGATCGAAACTCCTATCAAAGGGCGAATCGTTCGGTGGAATAAAGGCATCCGCGAGAACTCTCATGTGCGAAAAGGCGACTTTATTGCGGAAATCGCCGACATTGACACAGGTTATCTCGTTCGCCTAGAAGGTCAGCTTTCCGCAACGCACCAACAAGTTAAAGCTGGAGAGGCCCTGCTCGAGGCCAACAAACGAAATCTGGACGCAGCGCTGACCATTGTTAGTTCTGTCGAGTCGCAAGTGACCGCTTATGGACTCGTCAAAGAGATGGCTATTGCTGAGGCCGATGCGGCCGTTGCGTCCGCACGAAATAAGGTGGAAGCTGAACAGCAACAGCTTGCTGAACACGAGGCTGCACTCGCCCAAGTACAGGCCGATTACGAACGTCAGAAGACGCTCTACGAGGAAGAGATCGTATCACAATTGAAGTTTCAGGAATCGCAACGGAAACTCAAAGAAGTACAGGCGAAAGTTGAAAAATCCAAGGCCTATGTGCGTGCAGCAATGAACGACCTCTCGAGCAAACAAAGTGGTCGGAAGGGGAAAGAGCAGAAAGCGCAGGTCGATATCGACTACGCGACTGCTGCAGTCAAAAAGGCCGCAGCGGAAATCGCGAAGGCTGAAAGCGACGTTGCCAAAGCGCAGTCTGATTTGACCAAATCTCAAAAGGAAGTATTTGAATCGGAAACAAAGGTGGCTCGTCAGCGGAACCAAATTATACAAGCTCCGTTTGATGGATTTGTAACCCGAATTACACCAAACCAAAGTAGCCAAATCCTCAAGGACGGTGACCCGATCTGCGTCATCGTGCCAGATACTGCCGATCGAGCAGTGCAAGTCTGGCTCGATGGTAACGATGCCCCTCTTGTCGAACCGGGCCGACATGTCCGGTTGCAGTTTGAAGGCTGGCCTGCAGTTCAGTTTGCGGGCTGGCCATCCGTGGCCGTTGGTACATTTGGCGGTGAAGTGATCTCAGTCGATGCTACGGACGACGGCAAAGGGAAATTTCGAGCTCTAGTTCTACCGGATGAAACCGACCTTAAATGGCCTAACGAGCGTTTTCTCCGACAGGGCGTTCGAGCCAACGGGTGGGTGCTGCTGGATCAGGTTCCGCTTTGGTACGAGATTTGGCGAAACATGAATGGTTTTCCGCCAGTGGTTTCGACGGAAGAACCCAAGGTAAACAAACCGCCTAAGCTTCCCAAATCTTGACGTCATGCAAACGAATGAAACTCGAAAGACAGGTGACGCTTCGTGAAGAGCAAACGGGAAATGGAACGAGAGATCAGTCAAGCGGTCATTAGTTTTGAGAAAGAGTACATGGGCCGCGGACCACTCGAAACTAGAACGTACATCATCGAGGACATGGTTTTGGTGCGATTAAAGAAAGTGCTGACGCCCGCCGAGTTCAAACTGGCTGAGTCAGAGGACGGCCAACGCGGACTGTACTTGATCAAGCAAGTGCGTCAGGAGTTGATCGAGAAAGGAAGGCCCTTATTAGATGCCGTCATCAAGGACATCCTCGACGTAACCGTTGTGAGTTTGCACACGGACATTAGCGCCAAGACTGGCGAACGGATTATTGTGTTCACCTTGGAGCGAAGCCCGGACATCGCGGATGTATAGCCGATCGCAAGTGCACGAAATTTCCTCGGCGCGCCTTGACGACGGTTAAAGATGTTCGTAGACTCTGGCCGATGAAGCTTGTGGCTGTGTTGAACTTCGTTTGCGAATGTCAGCCAGTCAGAATTTAACAGGTTTTGGTTGCACGGGATGAGACGCCTGTGCAGAGAAGGCCGGAAGGCTGCGTTTTGCAGCCTTCCGGCCTTTTTTTGTACCCATGTATCTGAACAAAATTAAATGAGATTTCCAGTCGCTGCCTGGGCAACAGACTGGCAACTAAGCGATGCCGGACACCATTAGTCGGCATCGACACGAACTAAGAATCACAAACCGAATGCTGATGCCGTGACGGTCAGAGTGGCCGTCTGGACAAGCCGGGTGTGAAGCACGAAGCGTGCTTCTATCCGGCTTTTTTTGTATCTATCCGACTTGCTCACTACGTAGGAGTCTTGAATTCATGGAACTGTTCGCCGTAGCACTAGCGCTGCCGATTTTGTGTTTGCTCGCGTTGGCATGTGTTCCGTCCTACTTCGCAAACTTACATCAGAAGCTACTCCGACTGATCGTGACAAGTATTGTAGGACTAGAGTTTCTCATCGCTCTCCTCTTCGCCGTCGCACAAGGGACGAGCGGTGCTACGGCCCGCTCGGTTTCGCTTCTTCACTGGATTGTAGAACCGAGTGTCAACTTCGGGATTTACTATGACAGCGCGACGAGTTTGATGCTCCTGCTGGTTAGCTTTGTTGGCTGCGTAGTGAGCCGTTTCTCCATCCGTTACCTCGATGGAGAAGCGACGCAAGGGCGTTACTTCCAGTGGCTCGGCTTCACGATTGGTGCCGTCTCGCTGATGGTCGTCGCCGGGAACCTAATGCTCTTCTTCGTGGCATGGGTAATGACGAGCTTCGGCCTGCATTTCCTGTTGCTGCATTATCGCCAGCGGCCAGCGGCACACCGAGCGGCATGGACAAAGTTCGCCATCAGTAGGCTGGGCGATGCGTTTCTGATCGCTGCGTTGGTCGTCACCTTCAAGACGTTTGGCACATTCGAGCTGTCCGAGTTGTTTGCGAGAGCAGGCGAGGTCGGGACAGCCTCTCAATCAAAGGCAGCTCACGTCGCCATTGGCTGGCTACTAATGCTGGGGGCCGTAACAAAGTCTGCCCAGTTCCCGTTCCATACGTGGTTGCCAGACACGATGGAAACGCCGACACCGGTTTCGGCATTAATGCATGCCGGAGTTGTAAATGCAGGCGGATACCTCGTGATTCGGATGAGTCCTCTGGTTGCACTTGCCCCCAGTGCCCTGGTGACTTTGGCAGTGATTGGAGCCGTAACCGCATGCTTCGCTGGCATCGTGATGATGACTCAATCGAGCGTCAAACGAGCTCTTGCCTATTCCACGATCGCCCAGATGGGATTCATGATGTTGCAATGCGGGCTAGGAGCGTTCTCCGCCGCCATGCTGCATATACTCGCACACTCGTTGTACAAGGCGCATGCTTTCCTCAGCAGCGGCAGTGTCGTTTCTCAATCGTTGGCCACTCGAGGAGCAAAAGTGCCAACGGCGAGTTCTCGCGCTACGTTCGCGTATCTGTTGGCAGCGACCGCAGCGACAGTTCTGGCTTACCTCTCGATCGCGCACCTGTTCGGCGTCGACATCGCCGCGAAGCCGGGTGGCGTTGTCATGGCATTCATTCTGCTTCTCGCTCTGACGACATGGGGCTGGAGATTGTTCACTCTCGAATCAAGTCGCGCCGCAGTAGTCGGCTTGGTCGGCGTGGCGGGACTGTGTTTGGCTTATGTCGGAAGCTATCTCGCCGTCGATTATTGCCTGTCAACGTCGACTCCAGTCGTGCAATTCCCACTGGCTGCTCGACTAGTGTTCTTCAGTATTGCATTGGCGTTCTTCGTCTTGTTTGCCTTACACACCGTCCTGCTGAGGCCGGTCCAGCCAGCGTGGCTCGCACCGCTTCGAGTTCATGCTGCGAACGGCTTCTACATCGATGCCATCTATCACCGCATTTCTCGCATCGTCGGCTAAGTCCTGATCAGTTTGAAGCCACGAATCCTCGCTAACCACTACTGAAAATTATACCGTCCCACTACAAAGT
>JBLHLE010000252.1:0-8109 GCA_047620805.1 Pirellulaceae bacterium | reverse complement strand
CGATATGGAGCACGAAGGCATAGTCTTTGCCGTCGTCCTTTCCTGGCGTGTGAACTTCGACGAAAGTGCGAAAGAGAAATTGCCCTGGATTCTCGATCGGAAATTCAACTTGGCCCTTGTCGTTGGTCTTGACGTTTTTGCGGAAACCTTTGGGACCGCGGATGTACATCATCCGGTCGACGGCTGGTTCGCCTTTCCAAAGTACGGTCAGCTGAATATCCTTGCCATGGTCGTGGGGGACGATATCCAAGTCGAGTTGTTCGCTGCGCGACAATTCGTGAAGGTCTTCGTGAGTGGTCACGTTCAAGTTGCGTGCGTAGTAGTGCAGTAGCACGTCGGTCTGACCATAACGATAGACACCGAACTTGCCGTAGCTATCGATACTTCGGGGGGCTTCAGCGGTGAGTTGAGCTTGTAGCCACCGCTTTTTGACTTCGTTGATCTCTTTGACATCTAGCAACTTTGCCTGCGGTTCTGCGACCGTCCGAATCCAAGTTTTGCCGGCCGCAACGAAAGGATCCAAGTAGGACCCGTCACCGGGTGCGGGCCCCTCTTCAAAGTAAATATTCGCGATCCCGTGGTCCCCGCCCCTGCTGTCGATGCCGACCCACAGGTAGTGTGCCGAGGCGACGGAAATCATCCCAAGAATAGTGACGGCTGCAGCGAGTAACCATTGCTTCCACATCTGAATGCTCCGATGGTGAAAAGTGTCGATGCGGACGAGTTTACCACACGAGCCGGTCGGGGCAACGAAATTCTCGCTGGCAGCGTTATAACGCCAGGAATCAATCTTTGGTTATCATAGGTTTGGCATGGATGCACTCCGGCCCGCGCCGAGTATTGTCGACCATGACTACCACCGAGCCGTCCGCCGATAAGCGTATGAGGTGAGGAGTCTCAGCGACTGCCAGGGGCGCTTCCTTCGCTGGTGTCTTCCTCTGGGAATCCCAAATCCGTACCATCGTCTCGGAGACGACGGCCATGTGCTTGCCATCTTCCAAAAACACCATGTCGCGGTACAGGAAATCCTTCCGCATCAGTTGTTCTTCCGTAGCGGTCGCCAAGTCCACCAAGACGGTGGAAGGATAGGCGCCGTGAACGATCAGTTTTCTGGAATCGGGCGTGAAGGCCAAAACCTGACCGTTGCGAACATTGTTCTTTTCGTACAGGATGCGATCGCCTTTCGGATACCAAACGATTGTGTCGCCGCTTTTATTAAAGATTGCGAGCATGTTATTGTTCGGTGCCCAGCTGATTTTAAGAGCCCCGCCCGTCACGTCGACAGAACGAATTCTCTTGCCGCTGCTTACGTCCCAGAGACCTAGTTGGTTGTCGAAACTCGCAGCCAGGATCTTGCCGTTCGGGGAAAATGCCAAAGCGCTGGCGGACTTGCCTTTTTCAAGCAGCTGAATCTGCGTACCGTTATCGGCATTCCAGATTGCGAGATCCGAACCGAACACGCAGGAGACCGACACCAGATTCCCGTCTGGGCTGATGGCGACTTGTTGTACAGCCGAGTCCTTCGCCGCGAGGAAGGACGTGCCCACTTGCTTGGAATTCGTATCGATGATGTACGTGCGACCATCATCGGCGCCGCAGGCCATCTGCTGTCCGTTATGGCTCATTGCAATCGTTGCGATCAACGCTCGCTCGAACTCTTGCTTGTGATTGACCTGGACTACTGGCTTGGGAGCGTTGGGTGGTGTCGAAACCGGCACCACTGCCGGCGTTACGAATTCTATTTTCGGTCTGGGCCTGTTTCGCGTTGGCGGAGCAATGTCATTTCCAGGAGGCAAAACCAAACGGGCAGACGGCGAGTTTTTGGCGGCGATTGTATGGGGTGACGGGATGTTCTTTTCCGCCTGAAGCGAACTGAATGTATTGGCGGCGTACTCGCCGAGCATGTAGGGGCTGAGTTCTTCGTCCTCGATTTTGTGGTAAATGGCGCCGAAAATCTCAACCAGCACATCGTTGTCGTAGAAGATGTAGTACAGGGTCTCCTCCGGAGTACGGCCGTCAATCTTTCCATTCAACTTCACTCGCACCACAGCCTGCTTGTCCAGCGTCCTGCCAGAGTAACCCTTACTGGTCAACGAGTGCCCGGGATCGATACGCTGGAAGGTGCTTTCCATCCGCGGACCGAGAAACGTGCTGGTGCTGAGTCGCGGTCTGCTACTGGTATTCTTGAACGATGGCCCACCGCTAATCGCGAACGCCATCCACGAGCCGTCCTCTTTCGACGACCAATGTTGCAACCACCACCAATCTTCCCCGTCCTCTCCTTTTCGCGACGAGATCGAAGTAAAGGTCTTGGGCGGCTGAATTTGATAACCGCCATGCAACTTGTTGGCGGACGCCAAGAGGCGATCTTCCAGTGTCGGAATGTATGGTTCCGGTTCGCGTTCCGGCGGGGGAGTCGGTTCTGGGTCGAGGTCGCGATCCAGCTTGGGAGCCATATCCGGGTTCGCACTTTCTCCATCGACAACCGAATTGGGATTCGGCAATGCGGTGCCAGTCGGCGTTATCGATCCCGGCATCGATTCACCAAAAAATCCGACGATACCAAAGATCGCTGCACCGGTGAACCCCGTACCAATAATCAACTGAATCGTACCGAGAAACTTCGCCGGAAATCCTTCGATGATCTGAAACCAACGCCCGTACATCCATCCCGAAAAGACACCCAAGCCGCCGTTCAGCAAATTCAAGATGCCTACGGCCGCACAAATCCCGAAAACGCCGGGCTGCGTGAAGGAGCCATCGGCAAGTAGAATCGCCGGCATAGCAAGATAGTTCTGAATCACTTTGTTATCCGTTCCGAGCGAATATTTGATTGTTCGTGAAGATGAACGTATTTACCGAATTAAGGGGTGCCAAATCCCTTTTTCATCATCCAACTTCAACAAAGACGCGAATGCGCCTACTAGATTCATCGATCATATCATAATATCCGAAATTCGTGCCAATTCTATTGCAACGAAAAAGAGCGGCGAATATGCGATTCGCCGCTCTTTTTCTATCGTTAACTCGAATTTCCTAGTCGGATTTTAGAAATCCGGAACGGGGTTGCCGTCCTGTCGGTCAAAGACTCGCAGCAGAACCTGCTTGTCGACGGTGGTTGTCACGGCGCGAACAGAGCCGTCGCACATCGCCATCAGGAAGATATTCTGAAACATCCCACCCAGTCCCTTGGTGGCGTTGTTCTCGTCCACTTTGTAATCGTCCGGCTTAGTCCAAATGACAGCGGCCGAGTCATCTGCTTCGACAAGCATCGCGGTGTTTGACAGGCCGTCCAGAACGGCGGCGAAGCTGTTCACCGGCTTATTGCCTTCCTTGGCGACGTCCCAAATTGAGTTCTTCATGTCGATCGCCAAATAGTTTGTCATCCCAGAGGTGGCCGCGTTGGTGGACTGCGGTGAAACGAGGAGCTGAGGCATCAGTGGAATGAGCTTCTTATTGTGCTCGCTGTCCCATGGCTCATCCAATTTGAATTGCTCGTACAGATTTTGTTGTTCGAGAAAAGGCAGCAAGTGCACTCGCCAGCTCAGCAGCGGTTTGCCATCCTTGTCCACACTGGCACGCGGAGGAATTCCCCGGAAAGTATCGTGGAAATTGTGGAACGCCAACGCCAGCTGTTTTAGGTTATTCATTGACTGCATTCGCCGCGCCGAGCTGCGAGCAGATTGTACTGCCGGCAACAGGAGTGCCACCATGACGGGTGCCGCAGTAATGCCGTTGTTGCCGGGGAGGGTTTGTTCCGAGTGGAATTCAATCCCTTCGGCGGTTCGGCGACTGGCAGCGACTTGGGGGCGGAGGTGTTTGGCCACTGCACCTGCCGATGGCAGCAATCCTGTATGGATTCCGAGCTGCGGCGGTAGTCGCATTTCCGTCAACATCGCCTTCAATCCAATTTGAGCGAATGGGTAGACGACTTCGAACAGCTTGCGAGTGTCCTGAAAACTGATTGCCAGAGGACCGGATTCAGCGTCGAACATTCTGGCCACTTCCGGCCGGTCGGCGAGCGAGGGGGCATCGGCTTTGCGACCGAGTTGAGCCTTGATTGCTTGAGGAAAGAGGCCGACGATCAGACGATCACCGGTGATCGTCCACGAGGGCGCGACGAAGAATTGTTCGTCGTCTACGTGGAGCGTGTAGATTGTGTTGTCGCCCAGCTTCGACTCGACAACGGTAGGGCCCCTCCGCCCGCCCTCTTGTTCGAGCAGCTGAGTCAAGCGACCGTGAAGAATTGCCAGTTTGGTTCGATCGCGAACTGTAACCGAAGCTGTCCAACCGGTGATAATTCCGCCCGCGTCGGGAGCGGCGTGTAATGTCCAAACGTCTCCAACGGCTTTGAGCAGATCTTGGCGAATGTCGATTCCAATTTCGTCTCGAATCTCATCGAGGCCGCGGAGCAACTCGTCGCCTTGGTTGGGGTCGAGTTGATCCAAGGTTTCGACGACGGTTTCCAGTAGCTTGCCAGCATCTAGTCTCTGCGCGAAAGCGAGAATCGCATCGGCGGGAATGTGCCGCAGATCGTCTTTGCCGAGTGGAGCGGCATCGATGAGCGACAAAATTCCGCTGGCTTTACCGTCGACGCCAACGTGCATTTTATTGACGAACCCTTCGCCATCCAATCCGGTGACAGATACCAGTTCGGTCAAATTTTCAAGCCCAAGGCCGTTGATGTTTTTTGCGACGTCGGGGCCGGCGAGCGTTTTGAATTTCTCCAGAATCTGTCCGATATTGACATAGCCGACACTGGAACGTCGTTCGACAGGAAACTTGGTGCCGATGTTGAGAAACCATTGCGGCGCGTCAGTCTTGGCGTTCTCATAAACCTCGTCGATCGCACCTTCGCCCACACCAATGATCAGGTATTGGCCGCGAAATCCCCACTCCACTTTAGGGACATTCGGCGGAGTTTGTAGGCGGTAAAAACCATCGCGACCGGGGAGTGCTTCGGGAGCTCCACCCATAAAATGTTGATGCAGGCGACCGATATGTCGTTGGACTTTGTCGAGATCGTCGCCGACCTTAATAATGGCGGCACCGCGAACATCCGGTCCCTCGTCGCCCATCTCGAATTTTGAAAGGTAGATCGCGGCGGTATGGGTCAACAAGATCTCTCCGAGATCGGGAAGTGTCTGAGCCATAACGGAAGCGGCAGGATCATTCTCGTTGCGAGCTAACTCGCGTATTTTTCCCTGCAATACCTCCCGCAATTGCTGCACGGCTTGTTGGATTTCCTCTTCGGCGATTAGTTGTTCTGTGTGATTCGCGCTCTCGGGATCCGCCGTCGCCATCGCCGACCAGGAGCCATAATAGATGCACTCAGCGGGTGCAACTCGGGATAATAGAGGATCTTCCGGCTGCGGAGGGACGCCGACGGGCAGTCCCAAGCCGCTCCATGCAACCAACATTGCGAGCATTTCCGTAAATCGAGATTCCATGGTGCAGTTTCTCCTAGAAGAGGGAGTTTGAATGGAAGAGAAGGTAACGCGAATCCGTTCGCCCAACTCGTCGTTCTATTTGCTGAATAAGTTCAAAATAATGAAATGTTGCACCAGCTACTTTGATGCGACGTCGATACCGATAATTCGAGGCTATTTCGAGGCCTGTTTCAATCCCTCGGGGACCAGGAATCGCTCCGAGATCTCGAAACCAATCTTCACAACTAAGGCCAAGACGGCTGCGGGCACGGCACCCATCAGCATCAATTCACTACTGTTATTCCGAAGTCCCGCCATGATGGGAACACCGTAGCCGCCGGATCCGATCAGTCCGCCCAGTGTGGCATATCCGACATTGATAACGGCCGTCGTTTTGATCCCGGCGAGAATCATTCGCGACGCCAGGGGCAATTCAATTTGGGTCAACTGCGCCCACTTGGTTAGCCCCAGTGACTCCGCCGATTCGCGGACCGACGACGGTATGTCCATCATTCCCGTATAAGTATTGCGAATAATCGGAAGTAAACTGTAGAGTACCAAAGCGATTATCACGGGCGCAGCGCTGGCACCGTTAAATCCCAGAGCGCGAACGGGGTCCATCAATAGAACCAGTAGTGCCAAGCCAGGAATGGTCTGAATAATCTCCGCCGCGCCAAGGATAAACTGACCAAGCAGCGGTTTCTTCGCGGCGACAACGCCGAGTGGAATGGCGATGACGATCGCCAGGGCTAACGAAGTGAGCACCAAGAATAGGTGCTGTTTGGTGTACTTGAGGATCTGTTGGGTTCGAGAACTTTCGACATATCCGGATTCTATAGAAAGTTCCGATTGCAGAAAGTCTCGCGCAACCGAGCCTTCCGGCTGCCGTTGGACGTCCACCAATTCGTTGAGTTTCCGCATTTTGGCAGCGTCAATTTTACCTTCGAGTTGAGCCACCGCTTCGACGAACTCCGGCGAGGTCTGAACAAGGTCGTCGCGATACAAAAAGACAGCTTCGTAGTTGGGGAAGTGCCGCAGGTCGTCATTCAGAACTACCATCCCGTAACGTTCGATGTTGGGGTCTGTTGAGTAGACGTCCATCAGATCCAGGTCGCCTTCGGCGATCGAGATATAGGCCAGAGTGTGATCGATGCCGGTTACATCTTCATGGGGCAGTTGGTAACGGTTTCGGAGCGTTCGCCATCCGTCACTCCGTTCCATAAACTCGTTTCCGAATCCCATCCTCAATTGAGGATGTTTGGTCAGATCCGAGATACTGGTGATATTCAGTTCCGTCGCCAAATCCTTTCGCATGCCAATCGCATACGTGTTGTGAAATCCCAGCGGTCCGCTGATCCGTATGCCTTGTTTGGCAAGTTCCGTTCTCAGTTGTTCGACAGTATCCAGCGCAGGATTTTTGAGGATCTCTTCGGCGATGGTTCCCGTGTAATCTGGATACGCGTCCAGTTCCCCGTTCAACATCGCGTCCCAGCATTGCCGGGTGCCCGCGTATGGGCTAACCACTTTTACTTTAGCGCCTTTGGTTTCGGCGAGTTGCCCGACGGCATTCTGTAGAATGACGGATTCGGAAAATGACTTCGCGCCGATCTTGACGGGGCCCGCGTCTGCTCCCAAAGCAAGCGTGATGAGCATCAATTGAATCATGCGTCTTCTCCCAGTGATTCGAGCGGACTGCGTTGGGCGTTAATGAAGGTCGTAACGAATTCGTCCTCTGGACGCCGCACCAGATCCGCCAGCGTTCCCATTTGTGCGATCGTACCCGCGTTGAGCAGAGCGATTTCATCCGCCAGAAAACCGGCCTCGCCTATGTCGTGTGTTACGACCACGACCGTCTTGTTCAGCGATTGAAAGATCGACCGCAACTCCTCTTGAAGTTCGGCCCGGATCAACGGGTCGAGCGCCCCCATGGGTTCGTCTAGAAGTACCACGTCGGGATCCAGAAAGAGAGCTCGAATCAAGGCGACTCGTTGCCGTTGTCCTCCGGAGATCTGAGTTGGGAATCGATCGACGGAACCTTCCGGCAAATGCGTCAAGTCGGCGAGTTCGTCCAACCGCTTTTCGCACTTAGGCTTGTCCCATCCCAAGTGCCGGGCCAACAGAGTGACGTTGTCGCGAATCGTCAAATGCGGGAAAAGACCGCCATCTTGAATCATGTACCCCATGCGATGGCGAATCTCGCGAATATTGTCCCTAGTCATTAGTTGCTCGCCGAAATAGATTTCGCCTGTGTCCGATTCGATCAGCCCGACGATAATACGCAACAGTGTCGACTTGCCACAGCCACTGGGACCGAGCAGGGCGGTCGTTTTGCCGGGAGTCAGATCCAGGCTAAGTGGCGACAACGCTTGATAGTCGTCAAAGCGTTTAGAGACATTGTTCAGGCGAATCATCCGCTGCCCTTCCGATTGCGAGGAGTGAGAACGCCCCTAAATTACTCCGCTGAAGCAGCGAAGTCCACTAGCCCTGCGTGGACGGTCGGCGCGAAATACGTACTTTTCTTCGCCTCGTCACTCATCTTCTTCACCTCAACACTCAACTTCTTCACTCTTTATTGTTCCTGTTTCCCAGGGAAATGTGACAAGGCTGAGGCCGCGTGTATTCGTAACCCGACGCGTGAGCGAGGAATGCGGCTCTGCGCCTCGCTGACGCCGCGTGTATT
>JBLHLE010000251.1:0-8119 GCA_047620805.1 Pirellulaceae bacterium | reverse complement strand
AGTTGCGTCCACAACGAATCTGCCGACTCCCCAGTAAATTCCTCCACAAAGCGGATTCCAGACTCGCGCCACTCTTTTGCAAGCTGGACCGACATCCACGCCGTTTCCAACTCCGTGCCCTCCAGTGCCACGACAAGATGAAGATCGCTGGCCGATCCCTGGAGTTGATCTGTCCACCGCGTGCCACTTACTAATTCCACGGCGGACGGTGTAACGTTTGATCGCACGAGTTCCCCCAAGAGACTTTCCGCGTTCTCCAAACTATTAGGCGTGCAAGTTAGGATTCGGAAAGAAGCAGGAATTGGAGTGAGTTTTAACGTCAGTTTGGAGATCACCCCCAACGTCCCCATTGAGCCCGTGAGTAGCTTGCAGAAATCGTAGCCCGCGACGTTCTTCACCACGCGGCCACCACCTTTGAACGGAGTTCCCGTGCCGTCAATCGCCGAAATTCCGATAACATAGTCGCGGATAGTGCCAGTTCCATAACGTCGCGGACCATTGAAATTGGTCGCTACCACGCCACCCAGCGTCGCAGTACTAGACTGGGGGACATCGACTGGCAACCGCAATCGCTCAACTGCCAACGTCTCCGCCAGCTTCGACATCGTGATTCCCGCTTCGACTGTAACGGTCATATCTCTTGCAGGAAAATCAATGACGTTGTTCAACTCCACAGTACTCAACCCAACTCCCTCGACCTTCGCTGGCAATCCAAAGTACAAACTGGTTTGCCCGCCGAGCGGATACATGGGTGTGTTACTATTGCAACAGTTCCGCACGGTCTCCAAGAGCTCTTCTTGATTCGTCGGCTGGTGCGTTTCAGTAATTGGGAGTGATTGAATTGTCGACAAGAGAATGCTCCAAGACCTTCGACGGAAAACGGCGGTACGATAAAACTGTCTAGCGGCTACAAGGCGGCTCTCCGCCCGGGGTGTTTCTGTTCGATGCCGCAGGCTCCCGCAGTCGGTAGCATCTTATGGGGACTCAACAGGTTATCGGGATTGAAAGCAATTCGCAATCGAGTCATCGCGTTCAGGTCATCTTGACTGAACATCTTCGCCATGAACTCAACTTTTTCGACGCCGATACCGTGTTCGCCCGTCACACTTCCACCCAGGTCGAGACACTGTTGCAGAATCTCACCACTGGCGTCTAGCACTCGCCTCACTTGCGACTGATCGCGTTCGTCAAAAAGTAGGATAGGATGCAAGTTGCCATCACCGGCGTGAAATACGTTGACGACTTTCAAGTCGTACTTGGCGGAGATTTCCTTGATTCGTTTCAACATGAAAGGAAGTTGCGTCCGTGGCACAACTCCATCTTGAGTGCAATAGCTGGGGCTCAAACGCCCAATTGCGCCGAATGCTTGCTTCCGTGCCTTCCACAGTTTCTGGCGTTCCTTTTCGGTAGCGGCCTGACGTACTTCGCGAGCATTACACTTCGAGCAGAGCTGGACAATCTGGTCGCGTTGCTGATCCAAACCAGCTTCGAGTCCGTCGACTTCGATTAGGAGAATCGCCTCAGCGTCCAACGGAAATCCAAAACTGAACGCCTCCTCCAAAGCAACCAGAATTCCCTGGTCGAGCATCTCCAACGCCGCGGGGATAATGCCCGCGCCGATGATCTCACTGATCGCATTGGTCGCGTCGTCTACCGATTCGAAAACACCCAACATCGTTCGGTAACCTTGCGGATTGGGAGTCAAACGAACCCACACTTTGGTTACGATGGCGAGAGTCCCTTCGCTGCCGACAACGGCTCCCACCAGATCGAGTCCGACCGGATCTTCGCTCGGTCCGCCAATCTGAACAATGCGTCCGTCTGCCAGTACCGCCTCGACGCCCAGGACGTGATTAACGGTGACGCCGTACTTTAAAGTATGCGGGCCGCCGGAGTTCGTCGCCACGTTCCCCCCAATTGTACAGGCTCCTTGGCTCGACGGATCTGGAGCATAGTGAAAGCCACTGCCTTTCAGCGCTTGAGTAAGCCAAACATTTACCACACCCGGTTCGACCACTGCGTACCTATCTCTGATATTCAACTCCAGAATCTCTTTCATCCTGGTAAGAACTATCATCACTCCGCCGCCCACTGGCAAACATCCGCCGGCCAAACTCGTTCCCGCCCCGCGCGGCAAAAACGGAATCTTCAGTTCGCTACAGAGTTTGACGACTTGAGAGATATCTTCCGCTGAACTGGGGAAGACAACAACGTCGGGACAGTTCTTCTCAATTACGAAACCATCGCACTCGTAAACCAGCAAATCCGCTTGCGCCGAAAGAACTCTATCGACGCCGACAATGGAACGCAATTCATTGACTAACCCGGGGTGAGATGTCGCAATCATGTATTCGTCTAGCTGAAGGTCGAGAAAGGAAGATCGTGGAATGAATTATCTTCGCAAAACCTACAGCAATAACAACACCACACTGAAAAGAAAGCGGCCGCCCAAACAGCAGGTAACGACAGGGCAGCCCCAGCGTTGCGTCAATAAAATGAACGCCGCTCTTTAAAATTGCTTCTGCAGCTCTTCGGCGACCAGGCGGCCGACGTTCAACGACGATGTCGCTGCTGGCGAGGGAGCATTTCCAACATTCACAATCCTCGGCATCGAATTGATGACGAAATCGTCCACCATAGCCCCGTCTGGCCCGACCGCCATCGCGCGGACGCCCGCGCGGCCGGGGACCAAGTCGTCGTTGCGAATTTCAGGCATTAGATGTTGCAACGCTTTAACAAATGCGGATTTGCTAAATGATCGCCACATTTCTCCCATCCCCACTCGCCAATACTTCCACGCCAGCCTTTGGAACCCTATATACGATAATGATTCCATTAAATCGACGAAATTCACGTCGCGTTTTCGATAACCTTCGCGGGCGAATGCGAGCACCGCATTGGGACCACACTCGATGCCACCCCCGATCGTACGGGTGAAATGAACGCCTAGAAAGGGAAACTTCGGATCGGGAACGGGATAAATCAAGTTGCGACACAAATGCTTTGCTTCCGGTTTCAACTCGTAGTACTCGCCACGAAAAGGCACTATCAAGGATTTCTGCTTCTGGCCCGTCATCGCACCAACTCGATCACAATGTAATCCCCCGCAATTCACCATGTAATCACACTGCACGTCGCCCTTGTCGGTTTCGATCGTCAACGGTTTTGTATCGCGACGAACGTCAATCACTCGCGTCGATGTGCGGACCTCACTCCCCGCTTGCTCGATCAACTCGCCCAGACGAACGCACACTTGACGAAAGTTGACAATACCCGCCTCCGGCACGTGAATCGCCTGCACCCCTCTGGCATGCGGCTCCAACTCCGCCAGCCGGTCCACATCAATCATCTCGCAACGGACACCATTTTCCTGCCCGCATTCATAGATCCGCTTTAGCGCCGGCAACTCCGAATTGTCGACCGCAACAATCACCTTACCGCAAATGTCGTACTCGACATCATGCTCGGAACAAAATCGCTCCATCGCTTCTTTGCCCGTTCGACAATTCTGCGCCTTGAGCGAACCCGGCTTGTAATAAATCCCCGAGTGCAGAACGCCCGAATTGTGACCGCTTTGATGTGCCCCCAGTCCGTCCTCTTTTTCAAGAACGACAACTCGCTTATTCGGATGCATCTGTAGCAATTGATAGGCCGTCGCGAGTCCGACAATTCCACCTCCGACAACAGCTATCTTTTCTTTTTCCATCACAAGCTTCTCTCAATCAAGTCAGGTGTCTGCCAATCGCCAGCGGTCGCTTCCACTGTCTCGCTAGCAGACGGCATCGCTAGCGTGCATAAAGTTTGCCAGGGCTGTCTGCATTCTACAATGCGAGTCAAACCGAAAGACAGCAACAGAAATTCAGTGGTTAAAAAGCGACTTTTAATGAAACGATCGGAAAGTCGTTGGACAACCTTGCGGATAAATCCGATAACATCACTTAGCCCACCATATCAAATGCTAGCGGTGTACTTACATCGCGGCACCTTCCAACCTTATCACACCTTATTCAAGGCATCCGACCTGGAATTGTGGCGATCATTCGACTAGACTTCGCCTCACATTTCGTCACGTCGATGCAAGGAGAGAAGAACGTGCGCTTTCAGATGCGCAATTTACTGGGGTTGCTATTCCTGCTATCCTGCGGCGATTTTGCAGTGGGACAAGGGGAGATTTACTCCAGCGCGCCAAACGCGAGTTTATTCGCTCCCCCACCAATCGATGGCCGAATCGATTACGATCTATTTTTGGATTCGCAGCGAGATTCGCAACAACCTGTTGAGACGGGGCAGTATTTCCAATTCGACAAGTTGTTCAAGCCCGCGGCGTTCGAGGCGATCGATCCGTCGCCGATAAGTGACCCTTCGACTTTCGGACAACCGTCAGTTGGTATGCCGGCGTTCATGGAACCACCGGTCCATCGCCGACCGATTGGTCCCCAGGAAGTTGGCCACCAGTTTCTTCCCGATGGTTTGATCTACACCAGCTACTTGGCAGGCGTCAAAGAGTCCCGCTTCAGTCTGCACATGATCGACATCAGCAACGATGGCTGGATGTTAGACGCGACTTTGGGACAACGACTTGGCATCTATCGTTACGGTACGTACGACCAGTTTCGCCCAGAGGGTTTTCAAATAGACATCGAGGGATCGGCTCAATTACGGCTGCAATTGCCGGAGGAGGTGGACGTTCGCTCGGCCGACTTTCGCGCTGGCGTACCGCTGACTTGGGGCTATGGCCAACACCAGACTAAGTTGGCTTACTACCACCTCAGCTCCCACGTCGGCGATGAATACTTGATCAAGAATCCGGGCTTTACGCGACTCAATTTCGCACGGGATGTTTTCGTACTTGGGCAGTCGTATTACTGGAATGACAATCTTCGTGTCTATGGAGAAGCAGGCTGGGCCTTCTACTCTGATGTTGCGAAAGAGTGGGAATTTCAAGTTGGTATCGAGCAATCGCCCGCTGGACCAACCGGCGTCTGCGGCGAGCCGTTCTTTGCACTCAATGGGCACTTCCGAGAAGAAGTCAACTTCGGCGGTAACTTAACGTTCCAAGCAGGCTGGGCATGGCGGAACGCGACCGGCCGAATGCTACGAACGGGACTCCACTACTACAATGGCGAGAGCAATCACTTCTCCTTCCACGACGAATTCGAACAACAAATCGGTTTCGGGCTGTGGTACGAGAACTAACCTGTCGCGGATCTATTGGTAACAGTTGCGGGGCTCGAAGCTAGGCCATTTACTTACCGGCTAATCTAATCAAGCCAGGAGTGATATCCAGATACAAATCGTCGTGGATGCCTGCCTTGAGTTTTTCGATAGCGATGGCGCCCATCACAGCATTGTCTGTGCAGAGTTCGAGAGGTGCGATGATTAGTTTGGCGCCGACTTCATCGGCGCGTTTCTGGAGTTTTTGACGAAGCACTTGATTGGCCGCCACTCCGCCTCCAACACAGAGGGTCGAGAGGCCCGTCTTTTCTAAAGCCAGGAACGATTTGGCCGTCAGGCAATCGACGACAGCGGCCTGGAAGCTTGCAGCAAAATCGGCGATTTGTTGATCCGACAACTGAATGGCGGAAAAATCGGGGCGGCCCGGCCCGGCGATGGCGTAGCGGACAGCCGTCTTCAAACCGCTGAAACTGAAATCGAGTCGATCGCGATCTTTGATAAACGATCGTGGGAATTGGTGGGCCTTGGGGTCGCCGTTGAGGGCAACTTTAGAGATTGCGGGACCACCAGGATACGGCAGTCCCAGCATGCTGGCCACCTTGTCGAAGGCTTCGCCTGCGGCGTCGTCAATTGTGCCTCCAAGATGCTCGAATTCAAACGGGCTGTTGCAGCGATAAAGGCTACTATGACCGCCACTGGCGATGAGCCCTACGCAAGGAAAGATGTCCGCGCCGGTCGCGATGCGACACGCGTAAATATGAGCATGAAGATGATTAATGCCGATCAGCGGTTTTCCGGTCGCTAAACTCAATGTCTTGGCCGCGACGAGTCCAACCATAAGCGACCCCGCCAACCCGGGCGTGTGGGCTACCGCGATGGCATCGAGCTGTTCGAGCGTCAAGTTTGCACGCTTTAGTGTCTCGTCGATAACAGGCAGAATCCGTTCGAGATGTGCGCGGGCCGCAATTTCCGGAACGACTCCGTGAAAGCGACTATGTAACTCGTCTTGCGAAGCAACTACCGATGAAAGGACTTGCAATTCATCTGTTACAATCGCCGCCGCGGTCTCATCGCAAGTACTTTCGATCGTCAGTATCTTCACTCTATTCTCGTATTCTCAAATTCGCTATTTCTTTTTGGAAAGGCTTTCGCGCCTTCCAGGCACGCTGCACCTTCAATAAGCACCGTGCTCTCTTATTCTCTGGCTAATATTCTCTGGCTAACTATTGACCTCTTCCTGCGGCGCGGGTTCAGGTTCTGCGGCTGCTGGTGGCACAGGCTTGCCAAGTTTTTCGGCCAAGTATCGTATCGCTGCGTCAATTTGTTTGTCGCTGCTATGTTCGGGTCGCTTGTCGCCCGGTCGGTGCACTTTTTCGCGTTCGCGTCGGTCGCTGGCGATCGCTCGATTCTCTTCCAGATTGACCTGTACCTCAAATCCTTCGTTGGGACTCACGCCCCAAACATCGGTGTCCATCGCCCCCTTTTCTCGATGGATGTTCTTTCCGCTGGGCCGATGATATCCAGCGGTTGTCAGCTTCATCGCACTTTTTCCACCTTCTAGTTCGACGATGTTTTGGACACTTCCTTTACCGTAACTCCGCTGGCCAACGACAACAGCTCGATCGTGATCTTGCAAACAAGCCGAAACGATTTCACTGGCGCTCGCGCTGTAGCGGTTAACTAAAATGGCCATTGGGAAGTCCGCGAATGTTCCGCGACTTACGGCATCCCAAGTTCGCTCGGGGGCGTTGCGTCCATCTGTACTCACAATCCTGCCCGTCGGGATGAACAGGTCGCTCACCTCAATCGCCGATGAGAGGAGGCCGCCGGGGTTAAAACGCAAATCGAGGACGAGTCCTTTGATCTGTTCATCATCTTGCAGTCGCTTTAGAGTCTTTTTCAAGTCGTCTGTCGTGCGACGGCCAAAAGAGTTAATCCGGATGTAGGCGATGCCGCGTTCTTCATCAACTTGATGGTCCCAGGTCCCATCGTCATTTCTTCGGTCGCCCATTATCGTCTCGACTTGAACAATTTGACGTTCCAAAGTTATCTCTTCTCTTTCCTTTTGCCCGGCGCGCAACAAAGTCACATTCACTTTCGTGCCGACTTTGCCTTTCAGCTTTTTCACTGCCTCGCGAAGCGTAATGTCCTTTGTAGTGACACCTTCGATTGCGACGATTTGGTCCCCCGACATGACGCCCGCTTTGTACGCAGGACTGCCGACTAATGGACTAATTACGGTCAAAAAGCCATCGTCCGTCGAAACCTGAATTCCAATTCCACCAAATTCACTCTCGACACCACTTCGAAATCGCTCGAGATCTTTAGGTGCAATGTAGTTGGAATAGGGATCGAGTTCGTCCATCATGCCACGGATTGCGGCTTCGACAAGCTTCCGCCGATCGATGTCTTTCACGTAATTGCGATCAACTTGATCGAGCGTATCGACAAAAAGCCGCAACAACTCATACAATTCCGCATCGGGTTTAGCCGAGGCCGTCGTTTCATTCGACTCCGACTTGGCCACCGCGTCGTCCTTCTGTGCCAGCAGCGTGGTCGCTCCGAGCAAGACGCAAACGCTGAACGCAACTACGCTAGGGCGAAACTTAGTCGAATTCACAAAAGATCTCCTCGGTGATATGAAACGGCCAGCCTCAATTCTCAGGCTGCTGCCGCGTATCCGATCCAACAAACGATTCGAGCGCACCGTGGAATTCGCTTATTTTACGGAGTGCTCGGCGTTCGCAATTATATCGCCGATTCAAATCACGTGACAAGCCGATCCGATTGCCCCTATTTTCATCTGCCGCGGTAAATCATCCACCGGGCGTTTCTCGCCACCCATAAAAAGACGGGGCAAACCGACATGTTCCGGCGCAAAGTCTCTTTAGCAGTCGCCAAGGAAAATTGCGAATATGTGGGAGAGTAAGCATCAATTCACAAG
>JBLHLE010000250.1:0-8132 GCA_047620805.1 Pirellulaceae bacterium | reverse complement strand
TCCGTCTTCACCAATCTCCGCCATCATATGCACACCTTTCTGATGGTTTCGGAAAATGACATACCCCTGCGACACGGGCACGCCATTCCATGTGATCCGACCGCGTATTTCCCCTTGCGGTATTGTCGGTTGACAGCCAACACAGATCGCGATCGCCAGCGAAACCAGAACCGTCAACGCTATTCGTTTCATTGAGTTACCAATTTCCTTGTGCGACGCCGTCGTCCCGATTGGCGAGATTATAGAGCACGGCGGCGTCGATTGTCTGGTCGAGGAAATGAACGGCGCCGTCCGCGGCCACGGCATAGGCACCATTTCGATGCTCGGATAGGATTGGAGTATTGGGGCCACAGTTCCCTTGGACGCCAAGTGCGTTCCACGAGCGTTCGTTTATCCGATGGACAACACAGGTCATATTAAAATGCCGCTCCCAACCATCGTTGCCTGGGCCCATTGGGAAGCCGTGCCGACAATCGGAACCGCAGGGGAGTTTCTTTCCGGTGACGTCGCGACACCAACCAGACTGTTCCGCGCAAACCATGGTGTTCGAGGTTCCGTCCGTAATGTCGGCCAGCCGCACAGCATCGCCCTCGATCAGCGAACCGCCCCAGGAGACTCGACCAGCTGCGCCACCGCTGAGACTCTTGTCTTTTGCAGTGCGATGATCTGTCGCGCCAGAAATCCCCGTATAGTTCGGCCAAGCAACGTGGGCGTTGTGAAGTGTACCCGTTAGTGCCTTTTTGGGCAGTGGCGAGGAAGGGCAACGCATGACTTTGAACCCGACGTCGTACAATAACTTGCGATTGTGTTCGTTGCCTCCGCCGAAACTTTGCGATAGCCAGCCCGTCGAGCGACCGTTTGCCGCGAGAACTCCAGTCTGGTCCCATGCGTCATAGGCGCTCGACTGTTCGAGCTGCGGAAGAATTCGAATCCACCACGAATGTCCGTAACCGCCGCTCGGACTAGCCAATCCGCCCGGTGGAAGCGTACCGTGTGAATTCTCGTAATTCAGTAATGCCAAGCCAATTTGCTTGAGGTTGTTATTGCACTCAGTTCGCCGAGCTGCTTCCCGCGATGCCTGAACGGCCGGCAACAGCAATCCCACCAGGATTCCGATAATCGCGATAACGACAAGAAGCTCGACGAGCGTAAAGCCACCGCGTCGGCACTGCGATTTTAACCTCTGCAGGCAATTGAACCCAACAGCCGTTGGACTTGGAAACGGGCTAGACAAACACATAAACTTTCCCGTCTTCGAGATGCGCATTCTGCGACGTCGTCTGCAAACAAATTCCACCAACTACAAAAATCTTCGCGAGGCGCTCTGTTATACCGGTTTTTCTACTGTGCAACACAGTCTGAAATACAAGAACGCCAATTTCGCAAGACAAACTCGCGAGAAATCGCAACTCCCGGTGAATCGTATGTGGAACGCATTGTCCTCGCCACTTCAACTTCAACTCCCAACCAAGCGGCATTCCGCGATCACAAGTTTCGCCCGAGCGCAAATAAGTTGAAGTTGAAGTCCGAGTTTGGGAGCTGGTCCAACTCGACGTGGAAAATATTGTACATCTCAAGGACTTTTTTGGCAGAGTATTTTCCGGCGTCCAGATTAGTTGCGATTCTTCAATAGTTAGCGTGGAATGGTTTCTTGCCGTTAATAAATTCCTCAGGTTTCCGATTAGACTCGGCCGAGCGTTGTGGGGCGGGCCAGTCGCAGAAGCGTTTTTGGTGTGGGCTATTGAGTGGCGGAGGAGAGGCGTATAATACGTTGTTTTTAACCGAGACACCTCCTACTCTATGGTCTTAGCCGTGCCCCGAATCAAACCTTTCCGCGCAGTTCGTCCAACCGTTGCGATGGCCGCGCAAGTTGCCAGCGTGCCTTACGATGTCGTCAATCGTGAAGAAGCCATGAAATTGGCCGCTGGCAATTCTGCCTCGTTTCTTCATGTTGTACGGCCGGACATCGACCTGCCGGCAGAGACGGATCCATACGCCGACGAAACATATGCAAAAGCTGCCGAGAATTTTCAGTCGCTGCTGCAGCGTGAAGTGCTGCAACAGGACAGCGAGGACCGTCTCTTCCTGTATCGCCAAATCATGGACGGTAAGAGCCAGATTGGGATCGTGTGCTGCTGTCACATTGACGACTACGAAAACAATTTAATCCTCAAACACGAGTACACTCGGCCCGCCAAGGAAGATGATCGGACGCGGCACGTAATGACACTCGGAGCCCACGCCGGGCCAGTCTTCTTGACTTATCGCGATAACAACGACCTCAACTCGCTTGTGGAGGCCGCCATCGCGAACCCACCACTTTATGACTTCACGGCAGACGACGGCGTCCAACACACGGTTTGGCAGTTAGACGAATCAATTGATCAATACGTAACTGCAATGGGTGGTGTTCCAGCCTTCTATGTGGCGGACGGACATCACCGTGCAGCCAGCGCGTGGCGTGCCGGAAAGGCAAAGCGGGAAGAGAATGCTAACCACTCGGGCAACGAAGAATACAACTGGTTCTTGACCGTTCTTTTTCCTGCCAGTCAATTGAACATCCTGGCCTACAATCGCACCCTCAAGGATCTGAATGGACTCTCGGCAAGCGAAATTGTTGAACGATTGGCGGAAGTCGGCAACTTGGAGCCTACGGATTCCCCGGTTCCCAAACAGGCGGGATCGTTCTGCATCTACCTCGATGGCCGCTGGTCGCGACTGACGATTCCTGCGGAGTCAATCGACCAAGCCGATGCCATTAACTGCCTCGACGTCGCGATCCTGGAACAACGAGTCATAACACCAATCTTTGGAATTGACGACGTGAGAACGGATTCGCGGATCGATTTCGTGGGCGGAATCCGCGGGACAAAGGAACTAGAGCGGCGGGTTGATTCGGGAGAGTGCGCTTGCGCCATCTCGATGTTCCCAACGTCCATCACGCAGCTCATGGCAGTTTCCGATGCCAACGAAGTCATGCCCCCCAAGAGTACTTGGTTCGAGCCCAAGCTGCGAAGTGGCCTGCTGACTCACCTCTTGGAGTAGAGCGCGGAAGGGCGGCATTTGTCTTTGTGAAATCCTGCCGCCGACGGGCTAACTATCGCAAGTTCAGTACGTCTTGACACACCCAACTTATGGGGTGTTCGCGTCGCTTTGGAACACTAGAAAATATGGCTGCTTTCTAATCCAGCGCGCGTTGTCGTGTAACCAGTTTTAAGTTCCAAGGCTGCGCCAGCCGAGAGCCCCCAATTCGCACAGCCTCACACAGCCAAAACGCTCCTCGTTTCTTTTTGGAATGAGTTGACGTCATAACCTCCTGCTCTCGTCCGGATGTCAAGAAGGGATTCCGAAGAATTATCTTGATCCTGACAGCCGAGTCCGTTATGTTGACCGCACGAGCAATCGCTTGTGTAAGGGCCGTTGTCTATGCCCTTTTTTGACCACGTCATATGATGTTCTTCATTGGCCAAAGTTCAGGGGTTCGATATGTCTGCGCAAAGACGTAGTGGATTTACGTTGGTTGAGCTACTAGTAGTTATTGCCATTATCGGGATTCTGGTTGCACTCTTGCTACCTGCAGTACAAGCCGCCAGAGAGGCCGCTCGGCGCACCGAATGCCTCAACAATCTGAAAAACTTGGCATTGGCTCAGCAAAACCATATGGACAAACATCGCAGTTTTCCGCCAGGCGTGCCCAACGGTATGAAGGAGAGCATTCGCCTGAGGGCGGCAATGCACTCCGGCGGCGGATCGCAGTGTGCAGGAGTTAATCAAACTGAATCCCGCATAGGGCCAAACTGGATATCAAACGCTTTGGCGGAAATGGAACAGCTTGAGCTATACGAACGTTTGTCCGCCTGTCTGCGAGATGGGCCGCCGAGTCCGACGTCGACGCAGGGCGCCTGGCATGCCTTGGACGATTGCGAGCATCCGGAGTACGGCGGAGGCATGAACAATTTCACTCCAGCCACATTTGCCTGTCCAAGCGCAACTCGTATTAACCCCACTGTCACCATCAACACATACTGCCTGGAAGACGACGGCGCTTCTAAGGGAAACTACGCCGCGTGCTGGGGTGCACCACCTCTAAACGGTCCACAACGCAACGACGACTACTACTTCGGCCATACGTCCGACTTGAGACACGATGACGACGAAACTCGCGGAATGTACCGCGTCGAATTTCTTCCTCAGTCCGACTACGAAGCGGAAATCCGTGGGCCCAATCCACTGCGGGGTGGGGCGGAAACCATGGACATGCGTTGGCTGTTTGGTTATGGCCAAGGAACTACCCCAGCGACTGCCGTCGATGGTCTTTCCAACTCCCTTATGTTGAGCGAAGTTCTCGCTTGGGAATCGGGAGCCGACGGGCGCGGTGTTTGGGCCTCGGCCGCCATGGGGGCATCGGTGTTTAATACTCGACTAGCACCCAACTCACGTGAAATCGATGTCGTCCCAATGTGCGATGAGCGTTGGGCTAGTTTGGGTGCACCAAAAGCATGTGTCAAAGAGCGCGATGGTCCAGGCATGTACGCAGCAGCCCGCAGCCGGCACACCAAAGGCGTCAACTGCGCCCTCGGCGACGCCTCTTCACGTTTTATCAGCGACGACATCGACCTGACCGTCTGGCGGGGATTGGCAACGATATCCGGCGGCGAAATGAACCCTGCCAACTACTAAAGCCTCCCCGCAACTCGGCATGTCAACTCGGCATGTCAGCTCGGCATGTCAGCTCGGCATGTCAACTCGGCATGTCAGCTCGGCAAGCCGAAGATAGTAGACGTCGCGAGACTTCTGCAATGCCTCAATGTACCAATGTTTTGCTCAGCGGCCTGAGCTCTGGCGAGCCCTGCGACAAGCGTTCAAAGTAACGCAGGCGCGTGACGCAGGCGCAACAGGCAATTCTAAAACACGTTGCAAACCTGTAGTTAACGACCGAGTCTCCCGCTGTTTCGAGCTCGAATAGACGCAGCTGCAGCAATTCACAGTCCTAAATTCTTGAAAACGAAACGGCGGGCAGACAGCCGACCGCTTGGTTACCTATAATTGTTGTTTGTGTCTTACCTCTAGGCATCTTCGGGTTTACAACGAAAGAACATCCATGGCGATCCGCGCTCGCAGTCTTTGCACTGTCATACTTCTCTTGCTTCCTGTTACCACCGCTGTTGCAGCGCCACCATCCAAGCCGAACATCCTTTGGATTTTCTCAGACGATCATGCAGTCAATGCAATTGGTGCTTACGGCGGGCGTTTGGAAAAGGAGAACCTCACGCCGAACATAGATAGAATTGCCGCGGACGGGATGATCTTCGATCGAGCTTACGTGGGAAACTCGATATGCGCACCTAGCCGAGCGACGTTGCTGACCGGTAAGCACAGTCACATGAACGGAAAGTTCGACAATCGCGGTGGTTTCGATCACGAACAGCAGCAGTTTCAAAAGATCCTACAAAAGAACGGTTATCAGACCGCGATGATCGGTAAGATTCACTTGAACGGCGCCATGCAAGGGTTCGACTACTGGGAAGTTCTGCCAGGCCAGGGGCAATATACAAACCCGAAATTCGTCACCGCCGGAGGCCAAACGCAATATCAGGGGCACTCGACCGACATCGTAACCGACCGAGCACTTAATTGGCTCGAAACCGGTGTGGATGAATCCAAGCCGTTCATGATGATGGTTCACTACAAGGCTCCCCATCGAAATTGGCTCCCTGCGGAACGAATTCAACAGAAGTTTCGCACTCGGACGTTTCCCGAGCCCGATACATTATTTGACGACTACAGCGGTCGCGGTACTGCTGCTCATGGTCAGGACATGTCGATCTCCACAACGATGCGGCTGGCTGGCGACCTGAAGGCGAACCCGAATACAGAACGAGCCGCCTATCTGGAGCAACACAATCCGCAAGGCAAAGACCTTGTTCGCTGGAAGTATCAAGCCTATATGCAAGACTATCTCGGCTGCGTCGCGGGCGTGGATGAAAACATCGGCCGCATTTTGGCTTACTTGAAAGAGCATGACCTGGAGAAGAATACAATCGTAATGTACTCCTCGGATCAGGGCTTTTATCTCGGCGAGCACGGCTGGTTCGACAAGCGTTTTATGTATGAGGAATCCTTCCGCACTCCGCTCGTGGCAAAGTGGCCGGGCGTCATCAAGCCGGGTCAAAGAAACCATGACCTCGTTCAGAATATCGACTTCGCCGAAACATTTCTGGACATCGCCGGCGCTCCAATTCCCGACGACATGCAGGGCAAAAGTCTCGTACCGTTATTCACTGGAAGCACTCCAGACGATTGGCGACAATCTCTGTATTACCATTATTACGAATACCCAGCTGTGCACTCAGTGCGCCGACACGAAGGCGTATTCGACGGGCGTTTCAAACTGATCCGCTTCTACGGCGCAGATGTCGTCAATGGGGAAGAGTGGGAACTGTTCGATTTGACAACGGATCCGGGCGAAATGCAGAGCATCTACAAGCGACCTGAGCAAGCCGCTAAAGTTGCCGAGTTGAAAACAGAGCTGGAGCGTTTGAAGGTCGAATATAAGGTCCCGGAAAACGGCGGCTTGCCCTTGCGAGGGGCCGGAAGGCCCGCCAAAAAGGCTGCACCGCGTGCCAACAGAAATACGATGCAATTTCAGTTCAAGCAAGGCGACATCATCGCTCCGAACGTCGCCCCATATCTACCCGGACGCGGCCTCGAATTGACCGTACCAATTGCTCACAACGGCAAGGATGGCGTGTTGATTGCCCAAGGCGGTGCCTCGAACGGATTCGCGCTGTGGATCAAGGACGGATTCCCGCAGTGGACGGTTAAGAGAAATGACCAAGCCAAAACGATCGCGGGTAGCAAGAAGCTGACGAGCGAAGCCGCCACGCTGGTTGTTAAACAAAGTAAAGCGGGTGCCGTTAGCCTCAAACTTAATGCCAGCGATATCGGCAACGGTTCCGTTGGCGGTGCGTTCCTCGCGCAACCCTTCGAGTCTCTGGCCGTCGGTCAAGATGATGGCACACTCGTTGGAGCCTACGACACCAAAAACCGCTATACCGGCAAGATCGGGCCAGTGGCCATTCAGCTACTAGAATAGGCACGCGTCCACGGACAGGCTGAGATTTTTCCAGGAAGTCGGTATTTCAAAAGTTTGCTCGCCAGTGTTCACTGGCGCTGGCAAGCGGTGGCGATCAGGCTCCGAGTTGCTCGTACAAGCGATCTAACGAGTCGATATCCTCGGCTACAGTTTCGCTGCTAATGTTAACTCCCACGGAATCCAACGTCTCGAAATCCTCAACCGACGAATCGAGCGCCGCCACGTCGTTCCACAGCCGCTCGTAAAGTAATGGCACGACGGCGTCTGCTTGGTGACTCAGGTGCGCCATCTCTCCGAATGCCTTCGCTTCGGCTTGCGGCCCCCGCTCGAACGAAGAAGAACTCGTCAACAGATAGGAACTTCCCAGCGCTTGGTTACCTGTGGATTCCCCCCTGGAGACATCGACAAACGTCGCCCCGGGGATTACCAACTCCATGCGACCGAAACTGGCTTGCTCCAATTCACCGACGGAATTGGCCTCCAAGGTAACCTGTTCCGTTTCGAACGACGCGGCGTATGTGTAGAAGCCATCACCAGAGAGCACACTATAGTTGGAATAACTCTGATACTCGCCCAGCTCCGATTCGTGGAAGACTGCCGTGTCTTCGCCGCCGTTTATTGCCAGCGTAAACACCTTATCGAAACCGGACGCGTAGTTGTAGAACCCATCGCCGGTCATCAAAGCGTAGCTGCTGTGGGCATGAAAAGTGTCATCCCCTTTGGAATCGTTGAAACTCGCTGAGTCCGTTCCTCCATTTATCGAATAGACGGATACCCGATCAAACCCGTAAGCGTAGTTGAAATAGTTATCGCCACTTATTTGGGAATAGTTGTATCGACTTTTGAGTTTGTCGTCACCCGCCGAATCTTGTATGTCGGCGACATCATTGCCGCCGTTTTTGGCATAGGCGTAAACGCGGTCAAATCCTTCGGCGTAATTATAAAACCCATCGCCTTCCATCAAACTATGGTCTGCGCGGCCGTAGTACCTGTCATCCCCGTCGGAATCGTGCCGGATCGCTTTGTCTTGTCCGCC
>JBLHLE010000249.1:0-8137 GCA_047620805.1 Pirellulaceae bacterium | reverse complement strand
TCAGCAACACCGCAACATCGCAACATCGCAACATCGCAAAACGGAGGCGCCTAGTTATCACAGCACCACGAATCAGCGTAAGCACAAGAGGACCGACAGAATGGTCGATTGCTGTTCGTCAGCTTTCCACGGCGGAAGATGTGCGAAAGAAACTTCGACTAAGTGGGCTCTCTTGTGGTCGGATCGACCGAGACGGAAATGGCTTCGTGTTCATTGCAAATGGATGCTGCGTAAGTGTTGAGACGACTTCCGATACGCCGAATGCAGAGAACTCGCCTGGACAACAACCTAAGTAAGCCGCACTGCCAAAGCTACCACGCAGTCCTTATCAGGCAATCACTACGAGATTGGAACAGATGAAGAACAAAGTTGCTTTTCTGAACGTGAAGAGTCAGAGATTTGTCGAGAATCACGGCGTGACGATGGACGAAGTCCAACGACAGTGGTCATTACTAACTGGCAAACCGAAACGGATTGTTCTGGACCGACCGTGCACAATCGATGATGGCATTGAACAGTTATTGGAAAATGACTGGCCGGCGCTCACAGCTACGCATCGAGCAGCTGCCGACCAAGGTCGCTGGACGAAGTTCGTTCCGGCGTCGGGAGCCGCTTCCCGAATGTTCGCCCTAAAGTCGCGAGAAGACCAGAAGCGTTTCTGCCGTTCGATTGACCGTCTTGCGTTCGCGGGACAACTGGAGGATCAACTCCTGCAAAAAGGAATCGATCTAGCGAGCTTGATCCGTGCTCAGAAACACGAAGAAGTCATCCAGGCAATTGTTTCGCGGAGTGGACTCGACTACGGTCAGATTCCAAAAGGGCTCCTGGGATTCCATTCCTATCGCGGCTCGGCTCGCTCGGCATTCGAGGAGCACCTTTTCGAAGCCGTCGCGTGTCTCGGAACTTGCAATGGCGACATACAGGCTCATTTCACAGTGGGTGCCAACAGTCAGGACGAGTTTGTTACGCAGCTTCAACGATTTAGGATGGAGATGGATGAAGCCTCTTGCCAAGTGAGTTTTTCGGTGCAGAGCGCCTCGACAGACACAATTGCATTGGCCGAAGAAGGCGGGATTCTGCTGAGCGACAGCGGACATCCAATCTTCCGTCCGGGAGGTCACGGCGCACTAGTTGAAAACCTGAATTCGATTCAAGGCGACCTAATTTTTGTCAAGAACATCGACAACGTCGCGCATGAGCACTCGAGAGAAACCTCGATCACTTGGATTCAGATCCTCGGCGGCTATTTAGTTCGTCTTCGAGAGGCCGTACATCAACACGTACGGGCGCTTAAGTCTGGCGTTCCCAGCGCGATTAATGCCGCGTTCGACTTCGTCCAACTGACATTCCCAAACGTTGCGGCGGAGCTCAAGAGTGAGAATCCGAATGAGATGCGCAGCGCTCTGCTGTCTCGCTTGAACCGACCACTGAGGATTTGCGGGATGGTCGAGAATGAAGGCGAGCCGGGAGGCGGCCCTTTTTGGGTCCGCGATGTCGATGGGAGCGACTCCGTACAGATCGTCGAATCGGCGGAAATCGACAGAGACGACGCAAGTCAAGGAGCCATCTTCTCTCAGGCAACCCACTTCAACCCGGTCTTCACGGCGCTGAGTGTCCGGGATGAACGCGGTCAACCATTCGATTTATGGGACTTCGTCAATCAGGACCGAGTCATCAGGGCGACAAAGCAAGTCGCTGGACAGACGGCAACGGTGCTGGAGCGTCCGGGGCTGTGGAACGGTGGAATGGCAGGCTGGAACAGTGTGTTTGTCGAAGTTCCGATGGGAGTCTTCTCTCCCGTGAAGTCGGTTCTAGATCTGCTCAGGCCGGAACACCAGCCAGTGCGAAGTCGCGATGCCGGACGCGCAATAATGCAGTGAAACACAAGGAGCTTACGGTCTTCGAATCGTGATTTTGCGTTTCGATGAATAAGCTACACCCAAGGAGGAAACAAATGACTCATCAAACTCTCACAGAGTCTTCCGAGCGGCCATCCGAGCGGCCATCCGAGCCGATGGATGACGACGACCCTGAAACGGATGCGTTGAACAAACCGGGACAACTAAAAATCACCTTGATCAGCTTACACGGCCTGATCCGCGCTCATGACCTGGAGCTCGGACGCGATGCAGACACGGGCGGTCAGGTAACGTATGTCATCGAACTTGCTCGCGAGTTAGCGGCCCAGCCTAATGTGCGGGAAGTGGAACTGTTAACGCGGCAAATCATCGATCCGAAAATCGACGATGACTATGCTCAGTTAGAAGAGCCGCTCTCCGAAAATGCGAAGATTGTACGGATTCCGTTCGGGCCGAAACGGTATTTGCGGAAGGAATCACTTTGGCCGTACATCGAGTTCTTCGTCGACCAAACGCTCGTCCACTTCCGGCGAACCGGTGTGCCTGACATCATACACGGTCACTATGCCGATGCGGGTCTCGCCGGCGCGCAGTTGGCTCGACTGCTCCGCGTGCCGTTCGTGTTCACGGGACATTCGCTAGGACGCGTTAAGCGGCAGAGGATGTCGCTGGGGAAGGTTGATACAGGGGCGCTTGAAAAGAAGTACAATTTCACGTCTCGCGTCGAGGCGGAAGAGATCGCCCTGGAGACGGCGGCGATGGTTGTGACTAGCACAGCCCAGGAAGTTCAACAGCAATACGAGCTGTACGACCATTACGTCCCCAGCCGCATGGAAGTGATCCCGCCGGGTGTCGACTTGTCACGTTTCGCGCCAGCGGCTAGTGATTGGAAGCGTCCCGCTGTCGCCGACGAACTGGGTTGCTTCTTGCGCGAGCCAGACAAGCCGATGATTCTGACCGTGGCTCGTCCGGACGAACGGAAGAACTTGGAGGCGTTGGTTCGCGTTTACGGGGAGAGCGAGCAATTACAGGAGCGTGCCAATCTGGTGATGGTCATGGGCACACGCGATGATTTGCGTGAACTGCCCAAGTCGCAGCAGACGATCATCAATAACGTACTGTATCTGATCGACCGATACGACCTGTACGGGAAGGTCGCCTATCCGAAAACACATGTTCCGGAGGATGTGCCGGAATTGTACCGATTGGCGACATCGACCAAAGGTGTGTTTATCAATCCAGCACTGACCGAGCCATTTGGTTTGACGCTGTTGGAAGCAGGGGCGACCGGGCTGCCGATCATCGCCACCAACGACGGCGGACCTCGCGACATTATCGCCAATTGCCGAAACGGTCTGCTCGTCGATCCGCTTGACGACGAAGCGATTGAACATGCCCTCCTGCGAACTCTGGCGGAACCAGAGCGATGGAGCGACTGGTCCTCGAGCGGGATTCGCGGAACCCGCGAGCATTACTCATGGAACAACCATGTGAAACGCTATCTGCGAGACTTGGGCGACATTCTCGAACACGCCAGCGATCCGACGTCAGTTAACAAACCGATCACGCGGCGGCTGCCGGAGTTTGATCGACTGATTATCACGGACCTCGACAACACGCTGACAGGGGACGATGACTCGCTTGCCGAGTTCAACGAATTGATTCGTGACAACGAGCACGTTGGCTTCGGTATCGCGACGGGGCGGCGGCTCGATAGTGCGATGGCGATGATCCAGAAGCTAGGGTTGCCGCAGCCTGACCTGATCGACACGGACGTCGGAACGCAGCTCCATTACGGAGAAGACCTAACGCCGGATCGAAGCTGGCAAAAATCGATCGGCTACGCCTGGAAGCCTGATGAAATCCGCAAAGTATTGGACGAGCTTCCTGGATTCTTCCCGCAGAAGGACGAGCATCAGTCCGTGTTTAAAATCAGCTACGAAGTCGATTTCAAGAAGAGCCCCAGCCTCATTTCTATTAAAAGGACACTTCGCGAAGCCGGTCTGCGTGCTAAAGTTGTAATGTCGCTGGGTATGTATCTCGACGTCATTCCTGTTCGTGGCGGCAGCGACTTGTCGATGCGGCATGTACTATGGAAGTGGGGTTTCGCGCCCGAGCATGTTCTCGTCGCCGGCGATTCTGGCAACGACGCGGGCATGCTGACCGGACGCACGTTGGGTGTCGTGGTCGCGAATCATAGTAAGGAACTGAATTGGCTTCGGCAGCGGCCTCGCATTTATTTCGCGCAAGCGGCACATGCGGCGGGTGTACTCGAAGGAATCAAATACTACAACTTCCTGGACAAGATTGTTATCCCCAATGATCGGATCGAATGAGAACGGCGCATCGAATGATATCGCCGGCAAAGCCGATCTGACACTCGACCGAATTCGACCTCGCCTGGATGAGGTTTGGCGCACGAGCCAAATCACCGACGAGAAACGGCACGCATTTGAAGTGAGGCTGAACGAGCAGTGGCGAGGACTGTTCGCGTTACTCTTCCAGCTCTACAGCTCGCGCTACGATTTCTTCTTCCACGTTGAGCAGATCGTCATGGCGGCGGCGCGCGCTTGGGCTGCGCGACCCGACGAGCTTTGCGACGTCGACCGGCATCGCATCAATGAATCAGATTGGTTCCACTCAGAGAAGATCGTTGGTGGTGCGTTGTATGTTGACTTATTCAGCGAAAACCTGTGCAAGTTGCGAGAGCACGTCAGTTACTTCCAAGAGCTTGGTCTGACGTATTTGCACTTGATGCCGCTGTTTGCCGTCCGACCGGGCAACAACGACGGTGGCTATGCGATCAGTAACTATCGCTCCGTCGACCCCCGGCTTGGAACAATCGAAGACCTGCGGTTGCTGTGCAACGATCTCCGCAAAGTGGGTATTTCGCTTGTGCTTGATTTCGTTTTCAACCACACGTCCGACGATCACGAATGGGCAAAACAGGCGCAAGCCGGCAACCCTGAGTACCAGGAATTCTATTATATTTTCGCAGACAGGGGCGAGCCCGAGCGATACGAGCGGACGCTCCGCGAGATCTTCCCAATGGTCCGTCGTGGAAACTTCACCTGGCACGATGGTATGCGGCAATGGGTGTGGACCACGTTCAACAGCTTTCAATGGGATTTGAACTACGGCAATCCGGCAGTATTTCGCTCGATGCTGGAAGAGATGCTCTTTCTCGCCAACATGGGCGTCGACATCCTGCGGTTGGACGCAGTTGCGTTTATCTGGAAACGGATGGGAACGAGCTGCGAGAATCTGCCGGAAGCGCACGTGCTGATTCAGGCCTTCAACCGACTCGCGAGAATCGCCGCTCCCGGATTGCTGTTCAAGTCGGAAGCGATTGTGCATCCAGACGAAGTGGTGAAGTACATCGGAGAGGACGAGTGCCAAATCTCGTACAACCCGACTCTGATGGCCCTACTGTGGGAATCTCTGGCAACCCGCAATGTCTCGCTGTTAGTTCAGACACTTCGGCACCGATTCAAGCTGCCCAGCAACACCGCATGGGTCAACTACCTGCGCTGTCACGACGATATCGGCTGGACTTTCGACGATCAGGATGCGGCCGCGATTGGGATCGACGCCTTTAACCATCGCCTGTTTCTCAACGACTTCTATACCGGTCAGTTTCAAGGTTCCTTCGCCCGCGGCGTCCCCTTTCAAGAGAACCTTGAAACGGGCGACATGCGGATTTCGGGGACGATGGCTTCGCTGGCCGGTTTAGAGCAAGCGATTGAAGAAGAGGATGAAGCCAAAAAAGAACTGGCGATCCGTCGCATGCTGTTACTACATGGAATCACGCTCAGCATCGGCGGCATCCCTTTGCTCTATTTGGGCGAAGAGTGGGGCATTTTGAACGACTATGACTTCGTGAAAGATCCCGCAAAAGCAGGAGACTCGCGTTGGATCCATCGCCCGAAGATGAGATGGGATTACCTGGAGGAGTTGAATGATCATATCGAGTCTGGTAACGGCTCGATTCGCAAACGAATCTTCAAGTCGATTCAGAAGTTGATCGCTCTTCGCAAGGCGATGCCCGCGACGGCAGGCCAGCGGATGGAACTGATCGGGATGTCCAACGAGCACATCCTCGGCTACGTGCGCATCCGCGAGGGGCACCGTCTGATCGTCTTGGCCAACTTCTCCGAGCAGTCACAGACGGTCAATGGCAACAAGCTCCGGACTGCCGGTTTAGGACGCTTCTTTCAAGACGTGATTCAGGAGAAGGAATACTCTACTTCCGAGCCACTCGTTCTTGAGCCGTACCAGATTCTCTGGCTTATTCGAATCTAGTTGAGAGCAAAGATACGTCGCTCAGAATCGTAACGCAATGCCATGACTAACGAACTTACCGACGCAGGTAGCTGCCGCGTGCTTGCCACGGATCTCGACGGAACGCTGATCCCGCTCGCCGACAACCAGCAGAATAGAGCTGATCTGCGGACTCTGGCTGACGAACTTAAGCAGCACAGAGTGACATTGGTCTTCGTCACGGGACGGCACTTCGAATCCGTGACGGGGGCTATCGAGCAGTTCGAACTGCCGCAGCCCGATTGGGTGATTTGTGATGTGGGAACATCGATTTATCAGCGGCATACGACCGGACGATTTGAGCCGCTCGAGGCCTATCAAAGTCATCAAGACAAGATCATCGCTGCGATGCCGCTTCGAACTCTTCGTGAGAACTTGCAGTCGATTGACGGGCTTCGGTTGCAGGAGGAGGAGAAGCAAGGACGATTTAAACTCAGCTATTACGTCGACGCCGACCAGATCGACAACTTGGTCCGGCTTATTCAGCAGGAACTTGACGAAACGAACGCTCCGTACTCGATCATCCACAGCGTTGACCCGTTCAACGGAGATGGTCTGATCGACTTGTTGCCGGCGTCCGTGTCCAAAGCACACGCGTTAGACTGGTGGTGCCGCCACATCGGATTGAACTCTGAGGCCATCGTTTTCGCAGGTGATTCCGGCAACGATTTGGCCGCGTTAACGGCTGGGCATCGAGCGATCGTCGTCGCCAACGCCGATCGCGTCGTCGTTCGGCAGGTACACGACAAGCATCGCGAAGCCGGCTGGAAGAACCGGCTATTCCTCGCGACTGGCGATGCCACCACTGGTGTGCTGGAAGGCTGTCGCTGGTTCGGTTTCTTTCCGGACGCCGAAGTACCGATCGACTGATTAGCCGCGCTCTCTACCAATTGGTCCTGGACGACGAAGGCATCAATCCCGATGCCTTTCCGTGGACGGATCGGAAGTGGAACGACGCGGCAAAGCGAGATCTAATTGTCTATGACCTTCACATTGGTTCTTTTACCGCAGAAGGCACCCTTCACGCCGCGATCGTACGCCTTCCGGAGTTGCGCGAACTTGGAGTAACCGCGGTCGAGGCCTTGCCAGTGGCACAATCGCCGGGACGCTGGAACTGGGGCTATGACGGAGTCGATTCGTCTACCGTTCGCAACACCTGCGTCGAACCGGATGACTTCAAGGCATTCCAAAAGACGGCGGCTCTCACTGTGCTTTATCCAAGAATTTCGCTAATCTTCATCGGCGGGCGCTGCGTGTGGGTGTCTCGCACAACCGGAGCGCAGAGACCAAGCCAGATCGCAACTTGTTACGAGCACTGGCGTTTCCACGAAAAAAGCCGACGTGGTAAGCGTCGGCTTTGTCTCTTAACCATAGAGTAGATTTAGTTCGCCACTCCGGATTCAAGTTGCGGGGGCCAGATTTGAACTGACGACCTCGAGGTTATGAGCCTCGCGAGCTACCGGGCTGCTCCACCCCGCGTCAAATTGAATAATTAACGTCCGTTTGACCGAACAGGTAATATCATAGCTTGTCGGCGAAGGACGTCGAGGGGGTTAAGCGTGTTTCTCCAAATTCCCCGATCAGACGGGCAAACCGGATGGCACGGATAGGCCTGCAGGTAAACGCCAAATCGTCACAACACTATGACCTGTCGAGACTTCTTGCTTGGCGCTCTATTGCCAGGCTGGTAGACTTAACACTTGGTGCACCGATATTCACTTTTCTGAACACAGCCCCTGTGTTCCCGACAACGAACGCGCCCAAAGAGAACAGAGGCGACGTCGTGGAGTTCTGCGATGAACACACCCAATTCCAACTGGCCGCCCAACCAAAAACCGCAAGGTCAGCCGCCTCAGGCACTGCCTGTGCAGCCGCCCCTGGCCTACCCTGCGCAGCCAGTACCCGTCCAGCCAGTACCCGTCCAGCCAATTCCCGTCCAGCCAATTCCCGTCCAGCCA
>JBLHLE010000248.1:0-8142 GCA_047620805.1 Pirellulaceae bacterium | reverse complement strand
TCAAACTTTCCTCCCCAACGAAGCCGCAGCGCAAACTCGCGCCGGCTCGCGAGTTTCGGTCTATTACCTCGGCGAGTTCTACGACAACGCTTTCGTTCGTCAACGGGGCGGCAGCACCACGGGCTCTCCGAAGGACAGCCTCAAATACGAATTCAATTCGGGCGGCCACTTCAGCTACGATCCCAATCTTCCCCGCGCCGAAGAAATCAATCTCAACACTACCTACACGGACAAGGCATACGTCCGTCAGCCGCTGGCTTTCGAGACCTACTCGGAGATCGGCAGTCCGGGTTCGATCTCGTTTAACATGCGTCTGGAAATGAACAATACGTTCCACTCCGTAACGTCGTTTATCGAACAGGTCGACACCGACTTGCTCGTTCGCGAAGGACTCGATCCCGATGGCGCGCTATACAAAATGTTTAACGAGTTCACGTCGTCCAACAGCGTCGAGAAGAAGACGCGGCAATACGAAGACAATTCAGATTTAAGCAGTTTCATCACGAGTATCAATTCGCTCAGCGGCACAGCACTGACGAACTACATTTTCGATAACATCGACATCCCCACGATTCTGAACTATCTGGCTGGAACGGTACTAGTCCACCAAAACGACCACCCGCACAAGAATCACTATCTTTACCGCGACACAAACGGCACGGGTGAGTGGTTCTTTATCCCATGGGACAACGACCTGACCTTTGGCTCCAATTGGGTTGGTACGTCATTCGCCGACGCAATTTATGCGGACGACGACATGGTGCCGGGACGCGCCGCAAATGTTCAACCGTCCCATCCGTTCATCGGCGCAGCGGGACATCGCGAATGGAACAACCACTGGAATCGTTTGACCGATAAACTACTGAGCGACGATCGCTTCAAAGAGATGTACGTTCGTCGTTTAAGGACAACGGCGGACCAAATCCTCGGCACCGCGACGACTCCGATCGAAGATCGTTGGCTGGACAACCGTTTGAACGAAATGGAGGCCATCAACGTCGCCGACGCTCAACTCGACTTCAACCGCTGGGCGAATCCTTGGGCATGGGGAACGAATCAGTCGGCCGCCGACGCCATTGACATCATTCGCGACGACTATCTAGTGCGACGGCGATCCCACCTTTTTGTTACGCACAATGTCGATAGCCCCGACCCCAACTCCGCAGCCATCCCTCACGCGCAAGTCGACATGCCCCAAATCGACATTACGGCAGTCGATTTCAATCCGGCCTCGGGGAATCAGGACGAAGAGTATATCCAACTGACGAATCCCAATTCGGATGCGGTCGACATTTCGGGTTGGAAGTTAAAGGGCGCGGTGACTCACACCTTCAAACTTGGAACGGTCCTCGAAGCGGGCGGATCGATCTATGTTTCTCCAAAGGTACCCGCCTTCCGACTCCGCGCCACCGGCCCGTCCGGAGGGCAGGGGCTGTTTGTGCAGGGTGAATACAACGGTCACCTTTCCAATTTCGGCGAGACGATCGAGCTGGAGACTTCGGACAACGACACCGTCGATTCCTTCACCTACGTCGGCGATCCGTCGGACTTGCAACAGTTCTTTCGAGTGACGGAGATCAACTACAATCCGAGCGATCCGACAGGCGACGAATTACTGGCGATGCCGCTACTTGATAACGACGACTTCGAATACATCGAAGTGAAGAATATCGGGACACAACCATTACCGTTGAGCGGCGCACAATTCACCGACGGACTTGAATTCAGCTTAGTTGGCCTGACACTTCAGCCCGGCCAAATTGGTCTCATTGTCAAAGATCAAGCCAGTTTCGAGCTTCGCTACGGTACGGGACTCAACATTCTGGGCGAATTCACGTCGGGCGGTCTGAACAACGGCGGTGAAATCGTAAAGATCGAGGATGCTTCAAACAGCACTGTTTTTGAAGTCGATTACAATAACAGTTCCCCGTGGCCCGAAGTTGCCGACGGCAACGGTGCCTCGCTCGAAATCGTCGATGTCGACGCTAATTCCAAAGACTTAACGAACTGGCGACACAGCACCGAATATCTCGGTTCGCCTGGTCTCGATGGAGTCGGACCAGTCAACTCTATTGTCATTAACGAAGTACTTTCCAATTCGGATCCGGCCGTCGATCGCATCGAATTGTTCAACCCCACCGGCAGCGATATCAACATCGGCAATTGGGTTATCGGCGACTCGATTGGCGATTACCACAAATACCAATTCGACGCCAACACAGTTCTTTTGGCCGGTGAGTATTTGACCATCGACGAGAGCGACTTCAACAGTTCCATGGGGGTCGATCCGACTGACTTTGCCCTCAATGGAGCTCACGGTGACGAGCTGTTTCTGCTGCAGGCCGATGGCACCAACACGTTGCTTTCATTTATCCAAGTCGTCGAATTTGAGGCGGCGTTACCGGCTGAATCGATCGGGCGTTGGCCCAACGGAACGGGCGAATTTACTCCCCTGACTGCCAATACATTTGACGCAGTCAATGACGCTCCCCGCATCGGGCCAGTGATTATTCATGAAGTACAATACAATCCCACCGATCCGGGGATTGGATTCAATTCCGACGATCTCGAGTTCGTCGAGCTACTCAATACGAGCGGGAACACTGAGGATCTAACCAACTGGCAATTAGACGGCGGCATAAGTTTTACCTTCCCAAGTGGCACGCTGATGACCACTGGCGAAATCTTGGTAGTCGTGTCATTTGATCCCGTCGCAAACCCAACTTTGGAGACGTCCTTCCGCACTTTCTATAACCTCGACGCGAGTGCCACAATCATCGGTGGTTATTCGGGACGTCTAGGAAATGGTGGCGACACAATCCGGTTGTTACGGGCGGATGTCCCTCCAATCGACGAGCCCAACTTTATTCCGTTAGTACTTGAGGACGAATTAACATACGACGATGTCGCGCCTTGGCCGACTAGCGTCGACGGACTAGGCGACTCGTTGAACCGCTCGACTCCCGTCTCCCTTGGCAATGACGCTGGTGGCTGGCACCAGGACATTCCCTCGCCCGGCGAACTGGCTCCCCCGCAGAACGTAGCTCCGACGGTCCTAGGTGTGACTTTCAACACAGAATTCCAGGATCCCGCCGATCTTCCTGGTAAAGGCCTTCAACCTACCAGCTGGGCCTTGCAACGATCGGACATTCGAGAGATTCGCATCGAGTTCAGCGAAGTCGTCACTGCCGACGAGAACGATTTCGCGTTGGTCAACCTTGGCATTGACGCCCCTGGGACACCCGACCAGCCCTACATCCTGTCCGCCAATCATGTGTCCTTCGATGGCGCGACGGTCATCCTCTCCTTTGCCCACTACGAACTGAACGAGGGCGTTTATCGCCTCGATATGCTACCGACGATAGTCGACCAAGCTGGCTTGGGTCTCGATGGCAATGGCGACGGCACTATTGGCGACTCGTACGTCTTCGAAGGCAACAACACGAACAAATTCTACAAACTGACTTCAGACTTTAGCGGCGACGCGGGCGTCAGCGTATTTGACTTCACTACGTTCAGCTACTGGTTTGGGGCCAACGTGCCAATTGCACCAGCATACGTGGACACGAGTAAAGACAACGGCATTAGCGTTTTTGACTTTACGCAGTTTTCAAATAACTTTGGAACGGGGATCGTATTTCCGACCGCGTTCGCGACGACAGTCGTCGCCAGTTTTGACGATCTTGAAGCCGTCGACGAATCGCCAAACAGCGAAGAGGAATTGGTATTCGTCGAGCCTGCCGTTAACGCGGTCTTCGGCGAGCCGAACGTCACTCTCCGGGAGAGCCTGGAACTTGAGACAAATGACGAGCTCGACGATGAGGTCGAAGATCTACTCGATGCGATTGCGGCGGACGTGGCCGAGACCTGGCTGGCGTAACGACTTTGTCTTGCCCGACGCGGTACTTCGCGACAAATCGCCATCGCGGAAGTGCTTATCCGAGGCTGGTTTCCCGCAGAGTTTCACTTATAATTCGATCTGATCCGAGTTAACAAAACTCAAATAACAAAATGCAAACAAATAACAAATCACGATATCCAATGAAGAAAACGTGCGGTACCCAATTCGCCGCACACCCTCTTTGCCGCCTGTTCTCCGTTTGCTAATTGACAATTTGCGTTTTGCTTATTTGTTTCCACTTTGGTTTTTGCTGTTTGTTATTTGCCTACTACAAATTCTCCCGCCACAAAAACTCTCCCACATGCGATTCCCAATGTCTCAATGCCTTGTGCTAACCACATGCGTCTTTCTGTCGATCGTCGTGATTGACTCCGAGTGGGTCTTGGCTCAAGTGAAACCGGCGGCGTCGAATGCGGCGTTGGCAGAGACGTTCAATTCCAAGCTCAAACCGCTCCTTACGCAATACTGTGGGGATTGCCACGGCGGAGACGAACGCGAAGGCGGCGTTTCCTTTAACAGTGTTTTGGGCGACGCCACCGACAAACTGGAAGTGGAACTTTGGCAACAGGTATTGGAGCAAGTCGAGATCGGTTTAATGCCGCCCGAGAAGAGCGACTCGCCAACTGCCTGGCAGCGCGAACACATCGTGGCCTGGATTAAGGACGTCCTCGTGGCAGGCGGCAAGGGCCACGCGATTCGGGCTCGCCTGTTACTTCCCGAGTACGGTAATCGCGTCAGTCATGAGTTACTGTTTAGCGGTGAAATCAAAACTCCGGCGTATACTCCCGCGCGATTGTGGCGGATGAGTCCGGAGATATTTCGCGGTAAGCGATACCAAGGCCATGCCCCGGGAGGCCTGCAAGCAAAACCGCTAACTTTCGCGTCAAAGAGCAGCGGAATTCGAGATTACGCGTCGCAAGAAGTTCTCGGCGAGTCGGGGTTCCTTTCTTTACAAATGGCGTTCGATGACATCATCTCCAACCAAATGCACGACCGCACTCTCGCGGCTGTTAACTACGGAGCTAACGCTGGCAAGCCAACGGTCATCGCCGGGACGGACAGCTTCAAAGCAATTGCCGAGTCGAAAGGGGCCCCCGATCTCGAGTCGATGCAACGCGTCATCCGCGAAGAGTTTTATCGTGCGACAGGTCGCCGAATCACAGCGGAAGAAGAACAACGTTTCCTGGACTTCATGAAGACCAGTATTGAAGAAGCTGGTAATGAAAGCGGCTTGAAGATTTCCGTGATGGCGATCTACTTGTCAACGGAGTCCGTCTATCGCCTTGAACTGGGTCGCCCGCTCCCCGACGAACACGGGCGACGCATGCTCTCGCCACAGGAGATCGCCATCGCCTTGGCCTTCGCCTTGGGAGATGTACCGCCGGCGGGAATTCCGATTCTACAGGAGGCGATGCAAGAGAAGAAACTGAGCACAAAATCCGACATTGAAGTCGTGGTGCGGAAACTAATTGCGGCGGGTGCTCCGCCGTTGAGGAAAGAACTTCCTGCGGCACCATACCCTCGTTTGATCCAGGAAGGCGAGCACGGTTTTGGTTGGTATCCCCGCATTGTCCGCTTCTTCGAGGAGTTCTTTCAGTACGCAAAAGCCGCCGGCACTTTCAAGGATAGTCCGGGGGAGGGCGTCGGTTCTCGCGCGCTCGTCGGCTGGCCTCAAGGGCATATCGCCGCAATCGTCAACGAAGACCAGAATGTTTTCGAGGAGCTACTCACTTCTCCACGGTTCAACAACAACAAAGCGGTTTTGATCGCTTACATGAAGGCGAAGTACGCACAACGCCTCAGCAGTTCACCCGCCAGTGGACATCCGAAAATTCAGCGTTGGCACGACGACATGCTGAACAAAGCCAAGCCTTTGAAAAGCGAGACCTTCCGTGCAGGACTCTTGACCGACAATAGCTGGTTGATCGCCCATTCCACGAATAATGAAAACCATCCGGTACACCGTGGCATTTGGATTCGACAGCGGCTGCTGGCCGGCAGTCTTCCCGCGCTGCCGATAAACGTCGACGCTCAAATCCCGGAAGGAAATGACAAAACATTGCGCGAGCGTCACGCGGTCACGCGCCAAGCCGAATGCTGGAAGTGTCATAAGTTGTTCGACCCGTTGGGCATGCCATTTGAAAGTTTCGACGATCGCGGCTGGATTCGAGCGGCCAGATATTTCGATAAAGCAAAGAATGAATATCTCCCCCAGCCTCAGATCAGTGAGGAGGAGTTGAAAAAGATGACGAAGAAATCCGCAATCGACGTCCGACCAGTCGATGCGACGGGCGCTATTACGGGAACCGGTGAAGATGGAATCGATGGTCCTGTCAAAGATGCTTCAGAGTTGGTGAATCGGCTGGCTCGTTCGACTCGAGTTCGACGGTCTTTCATTCGCCACACATTCCGCTATTGGATGGGACGCAATGAAATGCTGAGCGATGCGAGTACGCTTCTGGCTGCCGACCGAGCCTACGTTGAGAGCGGTGGCAAGTTCAGTGAAGTCCTCGTCTCGCTGCTCACCTCCGACTCTTTTTTGTACCGCAAGTAGAGATATCATTGGACAACTGGCGACTCTAAACCAACCCGATCGTAAGCAGTCACGAATAAGTCTCGCAATCTTGGATCTCAAACATGTTCAACGTCGACCGCAGAAGTTTTACCAAAGGAATGGCTCTAGGTTCCGGCGGTCTGGCACTGGCTCCGTTGCTGCAGCAAATGCAGGTTCACGCCGATGGCGACGAGTCACAGTTGCCTAAGCGTTTTGTGTTTGTCGTGAAGTCGAGTGGATTGACGGCCGAGGCGATCCGTCCGCTCGACGCGGAATTGGGTGACGGCAGCAGTTTGGTAGATCTCGATCTGAATGATTATACGCTTGCCGAAACACTCCAGCCCTTGGAGCAATTGAAGAATCAAGTGACAATCATCGACGGTCTTTCCGGCGCAAACTTCACCGGTAATCATTCGGCGTATTACGGTGCACTCAGCTGCCATCATGGCCCCGAGAAGCCGGCTGCGGAAACGATCGATTGCATGCTAGGTCGACTGAACCCAGCACCATTTTCGATCTATGGCTTCGCGCCCAATGGACATAGCATCGGCAACAACTTTGGGCCACAAGTTCAAGAGACTGCCGTTTTTCCGAAAATCTCAGCTTTCGGGCCCAATAAGCCTATGGCCTTCCAAGCCAGCGCCGAAAAGGCTTACCGACAATTGTTTGGCAGCGCCATCGATCTCGCTACTGGCGGCAAAAAAGAATTTGCACTGCAGGCCAACTTGCTCGACTTCCTCGCCGAAGATGTAAAACGGGTTCAGAGGAACGTCAGTCAAGCGGAACGCGAGAAGCTTGAACAATACCTGGACGCCTTTGAGTCGGTCCGCGGACGCAACACTCAACTGGCCGAAATGCGTGAGATCATCTCCAGGAATGCTCCCGAGTTGACCAGCCAATACTCATCGAAAGTGTTTGTCGATCGAGTTCGAGTCTTCTTTGAGCTGACGGCGGCAGCCTTGATTACGGGACTAACTAACGTGATTACCATTCGCGCCGATTGGTTGAGCACGAAGTACAGTAGCTTCGGATTTGGCAGTACGAGTGTTCACGATATCGGACACAACAAAGCGACAGCCAACGGGCTCAAGACCCCAGAAGCGCGGAGCGTGATCCGAAAGTTTCATGTCGAAGAAATCGCCAAGCTTGCCAACCGGCTAAAGTCGGTTCCGGAAGGGAATGGCACGATGCTCGATAACACGATGATCATTTACCTCAGCGATATGGCGGATGCTCATCATTCCTCGCGGCGGAACTGGCCATTCGTCCTTGTCGGCGGCGCAAACCACAAACTCAATACGGGCGGACGATACCTGCGTTACCCGAGTTACCACCAAGCGGGGCACAAGACGATCGGAAATCTCTACAATACGATTTTGCAGTCAAACGGAGTTCCACCGCAGGACTACTTTGGCCAGCTCGATTCACAGCTTCAGGACCTGGACCTGAAGGGTCCGCTCGCGGAGCTATTGGGCTAAACAGGGCGTATCCGCCCCTATCTTCTTCACCTCAACAATCATCGCTCTTCATTCCTCTTCCTGGCATCACGCAAAACGACATCCCAAACCGAGCGCAAATTCACAATGCCGAGCAATGGTTGTTGATTTCCAAAAGCGGCAGACGAATGCTATTTAGAACCGGCTGGTTATAGCTCGAGCTGCCCGTCGCGGGGCACTGTATTCTACCC
>JBLHLE010000247.1:0-8158 GCA_047620805.1 Pirellulaceae bacterium | reverse complement strand
CCTTCGGCAGGAGGATCAGTACCTTCGGCAGGAGGATCAGTACCTTCGGCAGGAGGATCAGTACCTTCGGCAGGAGGGTCAGTACCTTCAGCGGGAGGGTCAGTACCTTCAGCGGGAGGGTCAGTACCTTCAGCGGGAGGGTCAGTACCTTCGGCAGGAGGATCAGTACCTTCGGCGGGAGGATCAGTACCGTCGGTACTTTCTGGGACTACGGAATCGTTGGGAAGTGTTCCGATACCATCTTTTGGTGCGGAAATTCCGGGTTCTTCGGCACCAAGAGGTTTGGCAACTTTGTTGGTAAACGCTCGGAGTGCAAAAACTGAAAGCACGATCCAGATAAAGGCTGTCACCATTGTAATGCGAGTGAAAACGTCACCGGCCTTTGCACCAAAAGCGCTTTGACCGCCGGCGCCGCCAAAGGCTCCGGATAGTCCACCTCCACGGCCGCGTTGGATGAGAATGAGCACGATAAGGAACAGCGCCATACAGAAGAGGGTGATGGCCAGGAAATACTGCCACATCGACCACAAGAAACTGTTGTCTTCTGCCAGGAAAATCATGTTCGTCATTCTACCAACTCCAATTGTTTGTTCTTCCGTGCTGCCGACGATGTGGCAGGCTATTTCAGCGCTTCGGCAATTCCCAAAAAGCTCTCTGCTTTCAACGATGCTCCCCCGACAAGGGCCCCGTCAATGTTTGGTTGGTTGAGCAGGTCGACGGCATTATCTGCTTTGACGCTACCGCCGTACTGAATTCGTACCGTCGACGCAACTTCGGCATTGTAACGGTTTTCGAGTATTCTGCGAAGGTCCGCATGGACGGCTTCGGCCTGTTCCGGCGTGGCAACTTTGCCAGTACCAATCGCCCACACGGGTTCGTAGGCAAGGACGATTTTCGCGACTTGTTCAGCCGTCAATCCAGCCAACGAGCCAGCGAATTGCTCTGCCACGATGTCTGTAGTTTGCCCAGCTTCACGTTGTTCCAATGTTTCACCAACGCAAACGATCGGCGTGAGGCCAGCTTCCAGGGCGACAATTAGCTTGCGATTTACATTCTGATTGCTCTCACCCAAGATGTGACGTCGCTCACTGTGCCCAAGAATTACGTACTGACATCCAATGTCTAGCAGCATCGACGTACTCAACTCTCCGGTATAAGCACCATCCGCTTCGTGATACACGTTTTGAGCACCGAGTCCGACCGAAGACGAGCCCAGGGCTGATTTTACGGCATCCAAGTAAACGCTCGGAGGGCAAACTGCCCAGTCAACATTTGCCAGGGAACCACTCTTTTCGGCAACTGCTGCCGCTAACTGGACAGATTTTGCTTTGGAAAGGTTCATCTTCCAGTTACCAGCAATCAACAATCTTCGCACGACACTCGCTCCCGTAAAGCTTCTCGGAAAGTCTAGAATCCCGAATTTTAACAAATCGCCCGCCCTAACGGTAGACGGAGACAGTGGGACATATCGGGCGTCGCTTATGCGTTTATTGAGTCGCGCTGCTTGTTTGGGCTTAGGCCGATTGTCTTTTGAGATTTGTTTGTCGTTTGTTTTTTGTTTTTTTCTTCTATTTAGTTGGTTCCGATCTCGCGTAAGATCCCAAAACCTTGAGTCGTTGAGCTTTCTTCCTCAAGCTTGCAACTGCTTTGGCAACTTCCGGATCGGACTGGTGGCCTTCGAGTTCAACGAAGAAGACATATTCGTTGGTCGCGCCGCGCATCGGGAACGACTCGATCCACGTGAGGTTGAGTTGATTGCGTTTGAAGAGATTCATTGCATCGGCAAGCGCGCCTGGTTGGTGTGCTAGTTCAAACATGAGGGAAGTTTTGTCGTTTCCAGACGAACCAGCTTGGTGCTCGCCAATGACGGCAAAGCGAGTGATGTTGTCGGGGTTGTCTTCAATGCTTCCAGCGAGAAGTTTTAGACCGTAGTGATCGCCGGCAGGTTTGCTGGCGATCGCAGCAGCGCCTTTGCTTTTGGCGGCAGTTTCCGCCGCGGCGGTAGTGCTTGCCGTTTCCACCCAACGCGCTTGAGGTAGATGTTTGCTGAGCCAACTGCGGCATTGGGACAAAGCTTGCGGCTTGCTATGAACCTCGGTGACTTCATCGCGCCTGCAGTCGGCGAGTAGGTTATGATGAATTCGCAGTTGTACTTCGCCACAAATCCGCTGCGGTTTACTGGCGAACATGTGGAGCGTATCGGTGATTCGTCCGTCCGTCGAGTTTTCGATTGGCACCAAACCGAACTGAGAGTTGCCTCGTTCGATCTCCTCGAAGACTGCTGCGATTGAAGTAACCGGTTCAAAGTCTACGCATTCGCCAAAGCGTTCCAGGGCAGCCAAATAGCTGAAGCTGTATTTGGGGCCAAGAAATGCGATTCGCAATGGACGGATCAGCGCCCGTGAACCGCTAACAACTTCCCGCAGCACAGCGCGAATGCAGGATTCCGAGAGTGGTCCGCTATTCGATTGGATTAGTTTTTCGATCGCTTGCGGGCAACCCGCTAAATTCATCAGCGAATCGTCGTCGATGATTGCGGTCATTTCGGCAAGTTGCTGAACGAGCTGGGCGCGCTCGTTGACCAATGCAACGATTTCGTTGTCAGTTGATTGAAGCGTTTTGGCGAGCTGCGATTTGGTCAGCTTGCCGCCCCTGGGTTTCTGGTCGGCTTTGCTAGTCTTCGCTTGTTTGCGCTGGGGCATGAGCCCACTCCGTTTGAAAAATCGGTATTGCCAACTGTTGCCAATCTCCGAGGGTCGACTGCTTTCGAGGCAAAACTGTGGCAAAACTGTGGCTAAATGGGTAGTAGGACTTTCTTTCGCGGCCGGACAAATTGTCCGGCCCGTAGGGTGCCAAAATGGCAGATTGTCCGGTTGCCGGCCTAGCGGGCGATAGCAGCCAGGATCTAATTATCTTATTAAACTTCTGCAAAACAACAACTTACGTTAGATTATACACCGCTTTTATCTAACTGGCACGGCCTTTGCAATTAGAGGGAAGGGTAATGGAGCACTGCACGACAGCGAAGGGCTCAAAATCAAATTAAAACGGGGCTTGGGCAGAAACTCAGTCCTTGACGTTAACACGGAGAAAGGAGCACATCATGGCTCAAGGCGAAAAAATTATCGGAATCGACCTAGGAACAACCAACTCGGTAGTTGCGGTCATGGAAGGTAGTGAAGCGAAAGTTATCCCCAATGCGGAGGGTAATCGCCTTACTCCATCGGTTGTTGCCTACACAGAAAAGGGTGAGACGTTGGTTGGCGATCCAGCTCGCCGTCAGGCGGTGACCAATCCGACGCGTACCGTTTACTCGGTGAAGCGTTTCATGGGACGACGGCACAGCGAAGTCAGTTCTGAAGAAAAGATGGTGCCGTACAAAGTGGTTGGCGGCAGCGATGAATATGTCAGCATTGGTGTCGGCGACGACCAATATTCGCCGCAAGAGGTTTCGGCAAAGATTCTGCGCAAGTTGAAGGAAGCGGCCGAGTCGTATCTTGGCCATAAGGTCAATAAGGCGGTCATCACCGTCCCCGCGTATTTCAATGACGCTCAGCGACAAGCCACGAAAGATGCTGGCCAGATTGCGGGTCTCGAAGTAGCGAGGATTATCAACGAGCCGACGGCAGCCGCGATGGCTTACGGTTTGGACCGCCAGAAAGACGAAACGATTGTTGTCTTCGACCTCGGCGGCGGTACCTTCGACGTATCGATTCTTCAAGTTGACGAAGAAGATGGCAAGCGAATTTTTCAGGTGATCAGTACCAGCGGTGACACTCACCTTGGCGGTGACGACTTCGACGAAGTGTTGATCAACTACGTCGCCGACGAGTTCCAAAAAGAAAACGTAGTGGACTTGCGAAAAGACACGATGGCTTTGCAGCGTCTCAAAGAGGCTTGCGAGAAGGCCAAGAAGGAACTCAGCTCCACGCCACAAACGGACCTCAACTTACCGTTTATCATGGTTGATGCTACTGGGCCGAAGCACTTGCAGTTGACGATCACGCGGTCGAAGTTTGAAGAACTGATTGACGACCTTGTCGACCGTTGTAAAAAACCTGTGCTACAGGCTTTGGAAGATGCCAAGCTGAGCCCCAGCGCCATCGATGAAGTTGTCTTGGTCGGCGGATCGACTCGAGTGCCAAAAGTTCGCGAGTTGGTGAAGTCGATATTCTCGAAAGAACCGCACCAAGGTGTAAACCCGGACGAAGTCGTGGCACTCGGCGCCGCTATCCAGGGTGGTGTTTTGGCGGGTGATCGATCGGATGTTTTGTTGTTGGACGTCACGCCGTTGACGCTCGGTATCAAAACAGAGGGTGGCATTATGACTGCGTTGGTAGAACGCAATACTACCATCCCGACAAAGAAAACGAACACGTTTAGCACGGCCGCTGACAATCAACCCAGCGTTCAGCTCGAAGTTTTCCAAGGCGAACGCAAGATGGCGGATCACAACCGTCGCTTGGGTGAATTCGAGCTTACAGGCATCGCATCCGCTCCTCGGGGAGTACCGCAAATTGAAGTCAGCTTCGACATCGATCAAAACGGTATCCTCAGCGTGAGTGCAAAAGACCTCGGGACTGGAACGGAGAAAAAGGTTGAGATCAAAGAGTCGTCGGGACTGTCGGACGATGAAATCAGCAGCATGCGACAAGACGCCGAAACGAATGCCGGAGAAGATCGACGGCTATTCGAGTTGGCGGAAGCTCGCAATCAAGCCGAGCATCGTTGCCACGCGTTGGAAAAGCAGATTCGCGATATTGGTGACAAACTTTCGGATGAGGACAAACAGCCTCTCGAAGAAGCGATCAGTAAGACTCGCGAAATCGCGAAAGGTGAGGATACCAAAGCGATCCAAGAAGCGGCTGCCGAACTTGAGCAAGTTGCTCAGGCATTCAGCAAGACGGTTTACGAACAGCCGGAAGGCCCAGCAGCTGGTGCCGGTGCAGAAGACGCCGCCTCAGGTGCCGACGACGATACGATTGATGCCGAATTTGAAGTCAAGGACTCCGAGTAGTCACTGACTGTAATTATCCGCAGGCGGGAGGACTGGCCTCCCGCTCTGTGGGATTTCTTTAAGCGGATATCGCATTTCGGATATCTTCTCGCAGCGTCGGATATCTTCTCGCTCGACGGATATCTTCTCGCTCGACGGATATCTTCTCGCTCGACGGATATCTTCTCGCTCGACGGAGCATGTCGTCGCGATTATGAACTTGGTCCGACTCGAACGACGCAGATGACTCGTTCCCAATAAAATCTGTATGCCCTTGCGCATGCGCGGTGTCAAAAGAAAAGAGGAGCAGAATCATGACTTTTAGAATGGAAAAGCTGACCGTTAAAGCGCAGGACGCTGTTTCTGCTGCCCAAACGAATGCCGCTGAAGCTGGAAATCCCGAACTCGATCCCCTTCACTTGTTAGCCGCATTGTGTACCGAATCCGATGGCCTTGTTCTGCCCATCCTCAACAAGATCGGTGTCAATATGAGCCAATTGATGCAGACGGCTACATCGGAGATCAGCCGTTTTCCAAGCGTCACCGGCGGCTCGAAACCGCAACCGAACCAGGCCATGATGAATGTTCTGCAAGGTTCGTTGGCAGAAGCCGATGCGATGCAGGACGACTTTGTTTCTACCGAGCATTTGTTATTGAGTTTGGCCAAGATCGAATCGAAGTCTCAGCGCATTCTGCAGCTTAACGGCGTGAAAGGCAGCGACCTTTTGAAGGCGATGCAGGAGATTCGAGGCTCCGGGCGAGTCACGGATCAAAACCCAGAAGACAAATTTCAAGCATTGCAGCGGTACGGTATCGACCTTGTCGAAATGGCCAATAAGGGGAAACTCGACCCCGTCATTGGTCGCGACAGCGAAATTCGCCGCGTGATTCAAGTGCTTTCGCGTCGCACCAAGAATAATCCAGTGCTCATCGGCGAACCAGGTGTTGGTAAAACCGCGATCGCAGAAGGTTTGGCGTTGCGAATTGTGCAAGGAGATGTTCCCTCCAGTCTGAGGAACAAACATGTCGTCACTTTAGATATGGGAGCATTGATCGCTGGTGCGAAATATCGCGGAGAATTCGAGGAACGCTTGAAAGCTGTCCTCCGCGAAGTCGAAGATTCCGACGGCAATGTGATCTTGTTCATTGACGAGCTTCACACTGTGGTTGGAGCCGGAGCGGCCGAGGGAAGTTCCGATGCCGCGAATCTCCTCAAGCCCGTTCTCGCCCGCGGGCAGATACGCGTCATCGGTGCTACGACACTGGACGAGTATCGCAAGCACATTGAAAAAGACGCAGCACTCGAAAGACGCTTTCAGCCGGTCTACGTCGGCGAGCCGTCCGTCGAAGATACCATCGCCATTCTCCGCGGTCTCAAGCCTCGCTACGAATCACATCACGGAATCAAGATAAAGGACTCTGCACTTATTGCCGCCGCCAAGCTTTCCAGCCGCTATATCACCGATCGCTTCCTGCCAGATAAAGCGATCGATTTGATGGATGAAGCTGCCAGCAAGCTTTCCATGGAATTGGAAAGTGTCCCCAGCGAAATCGACGAAGTGCAGAGACGCTTGCGACAACTGGAACTAGCCGCTCGACAACTGGCCGACGAACAGGAGGAGTCTGCGAAAGGTCAGTTGGCCGATATCGAAGAGGAAATGGGGGAACTCAAGCACCAGTTGGCCAGTCTGCGCGAGCAGTGGGAAGGCGAAAAACTTGGGATGGGCGATATCCAGAAGGTACGCCAGCACCTCGAGCAATTGGAACTTGAATATACTCAACTCGAAGCCGCGATCACTCAGAAGCAATCGGGCGGTCTACCTGTCGACGAAGCCGACTTTCAACGTCTGTACGACTTGACTGTCGAAATCCGTGGGATGCTGGCGCGGATTGAAAGTGAGGAGGAAGATGTCGCTGACGAACATGGCAAGCCTGAGGCGACACGTCGACGGCTGTTGCGGCAGGAGGTAACTCAAGATGAAATCGCCGAAGTCGTAAGTGCGTGGACCGGCGTACCTGTCACGCGAATGCTCGAGACAGAGAGGGCGAAACTCTTGGTTATGGAAGAGCGACTGCATCAGCGCGTCGTAGGCCAGGACGAAGCTGTCGAAGCGGTGTCGAATGCCGTCAGACGCAGCCGTAGCGGACTACAGGATCCCCATCGGCCGATCGGTTCGATGTTGTTTCTCGGCCCAACGGGCGTGGGTAAAACCGAACTTTGCAAAGCGCTCGCGGAGGTAATGTTCGACGACGAAACTGCCATGGTTCGGATCGACATGAGCGAGTTCATGGAAAAACATACCGTGAGCCGTTTGATCGGAGCGCCTCCCGGATACGTTGGCTACGACGAAGGCGGGAAGTTAACTGAAGCAGTTCGCCGGCGACCCTATTGTGTCATCCTGCTCGATGAAATGGAGAAGGCTCACCGCGATGTCATCAATATTTTATTGCAAGTCTTGGACGATGGCCGACTGACCGATAATCACGGTCACACTGTCGACTTTACCAATACAGTAATCGTGATGACGAGTAACGTCGGCAGTCAAGCGATTCAGGAAATCTCCGCAGCAGGAGGAACCGATGAAGAGATCCGCTCGGCCGTGGAAATGGCGTTGCGCTCGAAGTTTTTGCCGGAATTCCTCAATCGAATCGACGAAACAATCTTCTTCCACCCGCTGACGCGAGATCATATCGGCAAGATTGTTGGATTGCAGTTACACCAGTTGGAGAAGTTGCTAAACCAACGCGAGGTTGAGATGCAGGTGACGGATGCCGCCGTGAAACAGATTGCCGAGGAAGGGTACGATCCGGTCTACGGCGCTAGACCGCTGCGACGAGTCATTCAAACTCGCTTACAAAACCTGCTGGCGACGGAGTTGTTGAAGGAAAATATCAAGCCAGGAAGCACTGTCACGATCGATTACGTCGACGGCGCGTTCGCGTTTGCAACGGACAGTTAAGAGCTGGTTTGCGACGTTGCGAAGGCGGAATATCTTGCCTGTTTAGCACTGTCGATACGACCGTTGTAACTGCCACTTTTTATATCCATTCGCGGACGAATACAGGCTGGACCAGCGCCTTGGGTAGAGGTTGCCCCAGTCGCTCCACTTGATCCAATTGGTCGGGTTGTACGAATTCTTCCTCTTCGAACGGTTTCGCCTA
>JBLHLE010000246.1:0-8159 GCA_047620805.1 Pirellulaceae bacterium | reverse complement strand
TCGCGTTTCCGAAGACGATAAGGAAATCGTTTTGCGAAATCTGGCTCAGCCCGATGTGATCAAGATCGCCAAGGAAGATGTAGATGAAGTGATTGAATCGAAGACTTCGATAATGCCCGCCAACTTGGTACGGCAATTGAAAAATCGGGGCGAATTCAATGACTTGATGAAATACATCATCGAAACCAGAAAACGTTAGTCTGGATTCGTTGAACACCTTGTTTATTGGTTCATTCGACGGTTTGAACCAGTAACAGCAATACTTGAGAACTCGCCTGTCACAACGGTGGCAGGCGAGTTTTTTATTGCAGCTGACGTCGAGGTCCTCACCAAGAGATGCCACCGTTTTTTTTGGCTCCCACACCCCCAGTCCTCTGGCCCCGGAATCATTCGCGATTGAGCGTTGCTTGACGGTTAGATGATCGTGCGAATAATTTCGGGGCAGGGGGGCCGGTTGACGCGTGGGGCGACTATGGGCCGGGCACGACATTGCGATGCAAGATCTTTGGCGCTTCATCTTGAGGCGTTGGGACGTTGATCTGCGACAAGCAGTTGCCGCGATCTGCTGCCCCCGTTCCCACTTCCTTGTTGTATTCCTGTCCTCTGTCATCATTGCAGAAATGTTCGTGGTCGACCGTCAATCGGTTCCAGCGAATGATCCCCTGAGTCTCGTGGAGACGATAGCGGGCGGCGTGGTAGGACATAAAGCATTTCGGGTCGCCGCTATGCTGACCGCCCGAAACAGCCACACTCAATTTCTTATGATGTCTGTCGCCATTGGATACATAGATGTCTTTGGCTAGCAAATCCGCTACTGGCACCATCTGATCGCCATCACCGTGATGTTTGATTCCCAATTGATGCCCCAGTTCGTGGCCAATGAAAGCCCACGCATTGGCGACGACTGTCGGTGCACCACCTGGAGATGACGGTTTGCCACTTGAGATCAAAATTGTATTGAAGTCGCGGCGCAAAGGACCCGGATGGGTAACGGCAGCCAAGCCCACATCCACGCCTGTCTCCATGTCCAAGCCTGTCATGCCACCGTCGTTCATCGTCGCGGAGTCTTGAATGATACTGATATACTGCCGCGTGCGACGGTCTTCTGCGTACGACTCGAAATTGATGACCTCGCCTTCGAATTCGTCGTGCGTCAGCGGATACAGGTTGAGTTGCTGTTTCGCGAGACGCCTGCTCACCTCGGCGATAGGGAAATCGTAATCGGTGCGTTTATATGCGTGCATGAAGATGTCCTTTTGATTGGGATTCATGCGAAAGTGCGTGCCGCCAGAATAGACTCCGCGATACTCTTCGAAGTTGCTCAGCCCGTCGCCCACATGTTTTCCTGCGGGTAAGCTATCGGCGTCGGCTGTCCTTTCTGTGACTTTGAACTCGTCTTGCCAGGCATCGGCAATGCCGTTTTGGTCGACGTCGTGTGGGAGGACCAGCGCGAAGCCACGAGCCGTGTCGCCGCGGGCAGCGACCTGTTGCCATTTGCCGTTTACCATCACTTCAGCCCGTAAACGTCCCGAGGCGGCAAAATCCATCGCGGTGACGGCAACGAGATACTCGCCCTCTTGCGGAGCGTCGAGCACCAACTCCAGGCACTTCTCGGAACGCAGATCCTCGGAGTATTTTTTACCCGCTGGCTCGAACAGTGGATTGAGAAGCGTGTCGAAATATACGTCGGGCATGCTATCCAATGGACAGTCTCCGTACTTTTGATACTTTCGCGAAATGGGGTGTTTGTTGAACTGTGAAATCACCTCGATCTCCAGATGCTCTTGCACGCAATTACAATCCTGACAACGGTTCGCGTGACGTTTGTGATTGCCAGCATTCGTCGCAACCCCTCGGTAGTCCGATACGTCCTCCAGCAAAAATCTGACCTTCTCGTAGCGACCTGGATCGTCGAGTACAAGTTTGTAATGGCGAACGTCTCCGGGCTGCGGAAGCCACTCCATTTCTCCTTCGTCGTCTGGAGACAACGTTGGCTCGTCGAACGGACCACCTATCTTCAATTCCCAATTTGAGTGAACGTAGGAATCGCCAAAACCGCCGCTGGAAGAGTTGCTTGGTTTCTGCTTGATCGGCAGAGAGAATTCGCCTACGGCGTGCAAGTGATTCCAATCTAACGTCGGCAGATAGCGAAGGTGCGGATCGTGATTCCAACGCCACTTCGGCACTGGTCCGCCACCGTAGTTGCGAATTAGTCGACGAGAAGATTTCGTCTTGGCGCCGATGGTCAACGTGGGAATGTTGTCGTAAGCCAGTGCCTTTAGTGGTTCGACTTCGCTGCTCGTTACGTTGCCTTCGCTGTCGATAGAGAATAGTCGCCCCTTGCGCTGCCACTGCGATGAGTGCTCGAAATCAAGCATCAGATAAGGACGGTAAATTGACGCCACGTTGTCGCGTAGACCGTAGTAGAGAACGGTATAGGAGATCGGCCCGTCACTACGAGACTCGTCGACGATAATGATTTCGATGCCGGTTTTCCAAGTTGGAGCGTCCGGTAGCTTGTCGAAGTCCACCGTCATGCTCTCGCGATGATTTAGCTTGTACTCGAATTCATAATGATGCCGCCAATTTGGTTCGTAACTGACGGGGCCCTCGAACTGATCGTATTTCCATGTGCCCGATTGAACGGCAGTCCATTTCGTGGGAACGAGCCGATAAGTGGAGCGGTGCTTTTCATGCGATTGGGAGCGGTAGATGTCCATCGCATGAATCTTCAATTCCACGTCACCAATGTCGGTAGTCGCTGTAAAAGTGGCGTTATTGAGCAGCTGCCAGGAATCGAACTCGCGCGGAAAAACCGAACATGGTGCGATAAAGGTTACCGTCAGCGCGAACAGAAATGCGAGCAAGCATCGCAAGGTGAGTCCCCTTCTGGAGTTAGCCATTTCGACGAATGTCGATGTGCGAACGGCTTAGATACCGCCCTTCAGAGAGGATAGCTTTTTATCCTCGATCCGGCGTTCTCCGACTGGGAATGCTGCAGCGAATTACGGATGTCAGCAATCTGTTACTTCAAGGTCGACAAGTATTCGACCAGATCTCGCATTTGCCGGAGTGAAAGTAATTTTGTCATGTCGGGCATTGCAGAAGGCGCGGCGACTTGCTGTTCGATGGCGGCGCGTTCAATGCGACGAGTCACGTTTTCCGCCGTGAGGATCGTGATTGAGAGTTTGTCTTCGGCTTTGACTCTGCCGCCGAGTACTTTGCCATTGTTCAATACGAGTGTGACGGAGCCGTATCCTTTGGCGATCTTTGCATTGGGAGTCACGATCGATTCCAACAGATAGCGTCGGTCGTGTTGTCCTTCGGGACCGGCGACCTGCGCCAAATTTGGTCCAGCCTTTTCGTGTCCAGTCTTATCTTTGCCAGTCTTATGTTTGCCAGTCTTATGTTTGCCAGTCGCTGGGACGTTATTGGCGGAGTGGCAACGAATGCACTGCGCTGTTCTGTGAGAGACGAACAGCTCTCGGCCGACTTCGGCATTGCCGCCGGTCAAGGCTGCGCGGTAGGTCGACAGCGGATCAGCTTTGTCGTTTCTTTCCTGAAACGCACGAACGGCCGTCGCCCGCGGTGGGCTCGTTGAGGCCTGGAACGCCTCTAGCAGATCGAGTTGAAGAGCAGCAGGGACGTCGTTGATTCGAAGGCGTTCGGCCCATCCATCCAAGATCGCAAAGGCAGCATCGCTCTCGATTCGCGCTAGTCCCGCTATCGCTCGCTGCTTCTCCTGAATGGTCGCTTGGGGTTCGCCGAGTACCACTGAAAGAAGTGTCGTGGCTCGTTTTTGATCGACTGAGACTAACTGATCGCGGGCTTCTGCTCTCAGTTGCGGCTGATCAGAAAGGACGGCTGATTCGAGTACGCTCGAGAGGCCAGGGTACTTGCGACTTGCCAGCAGCCGAACTGCCGCTATGCGTGCATCGGCAGAACGACTCCCTTCAGTTACCCAGCGAGCGAACTCCGTGTCGTCTACGTTTACCTTCAGCCTGGTGAGTAGTCCTGTCGCCTGGATCTGTAAGTCTGCGGTGGTGTTTGCTAGTAGACTGGAGGCGTTGGCCTCGACAGCTTTTTGGACTTCGCGGGCGTCGCGGGCCGGAACAGGTCTCCAGAACCCGTTGACTCGGTCTCGTTTGGTTGGACCAGGCCAGTCGGAAAGAGCGGCTATCGCTTCGGAGCGAACGACGTTTGTTTGCTCGCGGCTCGTCGCAATGCGAACGACTGCTTCGATGTTATGAGCTCGGCCAATCTGAAAATTTGCATTGATGATTCTTCGCATCAGCGGCACAACATCGTCGCCGGGCGTGTTGCGATATCGGGCGGCAAGGTTGGCCAATGCTTCGCGGCCCGCCTCGAGAGGCAGGTCGTTGACAACTCGAGCGGCCTCCGTGACGAGACTCAGCTCCGCATCGTCCAGAAATTGGAGGATGCGAACGTCCTTCCAGCGACGCTGAACCAATAGCACGGCCATGCGGATCGCCGCTGCAGGATCACTGGCTTGCAGTTGCACGGCTTGCCGGTTGCCGATTTGTTCGAGCGCCACCACGCCGGCATGTGTCAGATATCGGTCTTGGCCGTCGTTTTCCCGCAACATGTCAAAGATCGCCCGAAGCGATGGTTCGTGTTTTAATGATCCGAGAGCCACGGCCGCGAAGAAACGAACTCGGGCCGATCCATCTTTCAGCAATGGGAGCAGTGAATTGGCAGCGGAAGAATAACGTAATTCGCCAAGCAGTTTTGCAGACTGCGAACGCACTTCGATGTCGCCATCGGCAAGCAAAGCGACGACTGGCCGAAGAAGCTCGCTCAAATCGACAGCGGCCGGTTGCTTACGCACTGTTTGACGAGCCAGTTGGCCGAGTCCCCAGATTCCGTGCAGTCGAGCCAGTTGGTTATTGTCGTCTTCAGCGATCTTCGTTAGCACGACGCCCGCACCGTCGCGAGTGACAAGTTCAAATTGAGCACGCAGCCGCACTCGCATGTCGTCGTGATGTAGCAAGTTTGCGAGTTGCGAAAGCGATTGCTGGCCGAAGCCCGTCCTAAACAAATCCATTGTTTGCTTCGTCGAGTCTGAGTTTACTCGCGTGCTGTCAAAGACGGTGTAGATTCTTCCACCCGTTGTGTTTCGGTCCCAGGGGCTGCTGGCGTAGTCCGCGACGTACATTTTCCCGTCGTATCCGAATTCAATATCGCTCGCGTTGAGTGGCTTGCAAAAGTCGTGATGGTCGGCGATTTTGAAACTGGCTCCAGCGACTTCTACGGCAAAGGACTCGACGCCGCCGTTACCGGTATAGTTGCAGTAGAAGAAATGGTTTTGGTAGCGGGCTGGCAAGCTTGTGCCCGCTGAGAATGTGAAACCGGAGGGACCGGCACCGATCTTGGCCACCGGTGGTGTAACGTATGCCGGCTGCAGCTTATGAGACAGATGCCACATACCCTCCGCGTGCCAGGGACCGGTCAGGTAGGGATTATCGATATGTTGGTAGGCCATATTCCAGCCGCTGTCGCCGCCGGGCACGACGTAAACCAGACGCGAATAATCGCCCTTGTCGCAGTTGTTGTCATCGGCGAACAGATTGCCGTACTGGTCGATCGCCAATTCCTGCGGATTTCTCAGGCCGCGATGAATCAGTTCCAATTCGGTACCGTCGGGATTGCAGCGGAAGACTCCGCCGTTGCGGGGATTGGAAATGGTCGTACCTTCTTTAGTCAGCACGTGGGCTCCACGATCGCCGACAGAAAAATACAGCTTTCCGTCCACACCCCAAACCAACCCGTGAAGGTCGTGACCATAGAAGGCCGCATTAACTCCGAAACCAGTGAGCAGCGGCGTCTTGAGTTCGGCTTTGCCATCGTCGTCTTTATCTTCCAGCAACCAGAGATTGGGAATGCACGTGTACCACACTTTTCCGTCGCGGGCGATGAGACCTGAACCAAGCCCATCCAACGGTCCGTCAAAGCCAGCGGCAAACACAGTCGCGGTGTCTGCGCGACCGTCGCCGTCTTTGTCTTCCAGCCGACGTACGATGTCGGACTTTTGGGTGAACCAGTCCTTGCCGCTCTTAAACTTGCCGGCCCACTTTTTTTGCATTGCCAGCCGGTCTTCGAGAGTGGTGACTTGTAGGTCGTCTTCGAGCATGAAATTGTGAGTGCGATTCTCGGGCGTCCCCTCGAGAAAACGGTGGTCTTCCGCGACGTAGATGCGACCGCGATCGTCTACGCAGATTGCAACGGGATTGAAAAGTTGCGGCTTCGCGGCGAACACTTCAATCGAAAGTCCCTTGGGAACTCGCAAAGCGGCAGTCGTCTTTTGAGCGGCAGCGAAATCGTCGGAACCGGTAATCGCATCGTCGGTGCTCGCTTCACCCGGAAACACCAAAAGGGCAATAAGTAGGATCGCAATACAGCAGTAGCGTTTCATCTAAGTCTCTTATCGATTGGTAGTGGCAATTGGATATGCCTGAGATTACGACATTCAGATCGGCGCAGCAAACGATTGTACGCCACAGGCGGGAAATAATTCTGCCGCGAACGCTGGCCTGGACATCATTACAACTCATTACAACTCGGCCTAAACAAAGAGGGGAGGGGGGATCTGCCGGATCTGCCCATTTTCTGCGGGCGGGCTGAGATTGCGGGCTGATTCTTTGCTGTGTCGAGAGTTTTGGGTAAACGGTTGTTAAAAATGATGCCGAGCAGAGTGGCGGTCGAAAAAGGGACACGCATTTCGCTTTCTATTGATTGTGCCGACAATTACACGCCAGGCGGTGAGTTATCCGCAAACTTGCTCCGGCCAGGTACTTTTATCAATTCACCGACCATTGCGTGATCCATATCTACTTATTGAAATAGTTTTTTTCTTAGATTTTGTGGGAGACTTGGGCATGCCGTCCAACGGGCCGAATACTGAACGTAAAGCACTCGCTGTCAATTTGGATCCACGTCGTTATGGTTCTTTTGCCGAAATTGGGGCTGGACAAGAAGTGGTTCGGTGGTTTTTTCGAGTTGGTGGGGCGGCGGGAACGATCGCCAAGAGTATGTCGGCCTATGACATGTCGGTGAGCGATGCGATCTACGGCAAATGCGATCGCTATGTCTGTCGCAAACGCATGGAGGACATGCTGGAACACGAGCACTCTTTGAACCTCGAGCGATTGCGAGATGGCCGCGGCGAAACAACGGCGTTCTTCGCGTTTGCTGACACGGTATCCGCGCGCAATTTCCACGGAACTAATGAATGTCACGGTTGGATGGGCATTCGGTTTCAAGCTCATCCGGGCGACGAAGACAGCCAGATCATTCTCCACGTGCGAATGCTGGATACGGAAAACGCCCTGCAGCAAGAGGCGCTCGGAATCGTGGGGGTAAACCTCCTGTACGGTGCGTTTTTTCTGCACCATGAACCGGATCAGTTGATAGAGTCGCTGTTGGATGATTTGAGCACTCGCCGGATAGAGATCGACATGATCGAATTCTCCGGAATAGCCTTCCGACAAGTCGACAATCGCGTGATGAGTTTGAGGCTTGTTCAACTGGGTTTGAGTAACGCCGCGATGTTCTCCGCCAGTGGCGAGGTGCTGCAACCTTCGGAAGTGTTGTACAAGAAACCGATTTTGGTACAACGTGGTAGTTTTCGACCGCTGACGAACGTCAACGTAGACATGCTACGGGCCGCGCAGGAGAAGTTTAGAGAGGAGCCGGATGTCGACTCAGACCAAGTCGTCACCCTCGCCGAAATCACCATGCGGAACTTGCAGGCGAACGGCGACATCGACTTGCGTGATTTCCTTGCTCGTGTCGATGTGCTGGCCTCGTGTGGAATGACGGTGTTGATATCCGACTACTTCGAGTACTACCGTTTGGCCGCCTATTTGGCACGCTACACCAAGAAAAAAATCGGCATCAATATGGGGGCGGGGAGTCTCTATGAACTCTTCGACGAAAAGTACTACACCGAACTCGAGGGCGGGATCTTGGAGTCGTTTGGGCGATTGTTCAAGAACGATCTCAAATTGTACATTTACCCTCTTCTCAACCGCACTAGCGGCGAATTGACAACCGTCGACAATCTGGAGATCGCGACGGAAATCCGCACTTTGTATCAGTACTTGGTCGACAAGGGGTGCATCGAGCAGTTAGACAACTAC
>JBLHLE010000245.1:0-8159 GCA_047620805.1 Pirellulaceae bacterium | reverse complement strand
CCGCCCGAACAGAACAAATAGCTCAAACGCTCTCACGAATCCCACAATATCCCCGCAAATCGATAATCCCTGCGCGAAAATTGACAGCTACATTCCGTGGTCTTCTCTTTCGTCGGCTGAGTCGGCGGTTTCTTTTTGGTGTATCCGCAGCCCATCAGCAAACTTGTTGCCAATACGCAACAGAGAGATTTCGCAATCAGAGACTTCGTTATGAAATTAGTTCGCTTCATGATCGCAGGATTGATTGGATGGGAGTACCTTCGGCAATCTTGAACGGGCGGCCAATAGGGGAGACGTTTTCACGAGCGGGGTCGATTCCGACTGCCGAAGCCAGCGTCGCCAGGACATTGCCGACATCTGTTTTACCCTCTTCAACCGTCATGCCGTCAGCGCTCGTTTTACCGTGGACCTGGCCGCCAGCGATTCCGCCGCCAGCGAAAACACACGTCCATGCTGCGGGGAAATGGTCTCGCCCCGCGTTGCCGTTAATGGTTGGAGTGCGGCCAAATTCACTCATCCACAGGATAGTAGTCGTTTCCAATAAGTCGCGGTCCTTGAGTTCCTTCATCAATGTCGCCCAGCCGCGATCCAACTGTTCGGACAAACTTCGCACGGCGGGGAAATTATTTTGGTGCGTGTCCCAACCGATTCCGCCGGAATCGAAACCCAGATTGACTTCGACGAATGGCACGTCGCGCTCGATTAACCGTCTTGCCATCAGGCAGCCTTGTCCGAATCGGCCGCGGCCATACGCCTCTCTCACCGAATCCGATTCTTGAGTCAGATTGAATGCCGAGACGGCTGTGCTGTCGAGCATTCGGATCGCTTTTTGGTAGACGGTATCGTGGGCAAGCGTGGCTCCGTTTTCGCGGCCGCGAAGGAAATTCTTTTGCAGCGAACGCCAAGTACGCAGGCGACGTTGCTCGCGAACGTCGCCAATCGGCGTCGGCGGCGACAGGTTATCCAGGCCAAGTTCGGCGAACCCCGCGGGTTGGTCCGGATTGTCTGGCATGGGTTGGTAATCGTTCAACGCTCCGACCGTCGATGCAGCGTATTTTGGACCGAGAAATCCTGGCCCGAACGCGCCAGGATTGAATTGTTGGTAAGGGGCGATGCTAACAAAGTTGGGTAGCTCGCTTCCGTTTTCACCAAGTTCCTTGCTCAGCGACGAACCGATCGTCGGGTACGCGACTGGCCCGCCCGGTCGCCGGCCCGTACGCATTAGATAGGTGCCACGTCCGTGATCGCCTTCCTTGGTACTCATCCCGCGAACGATGGCGAGTTGATCGGCCATGGTGGCAAGTTGCGGTAGGTGTTCGCTGATTCGAACGCCCGAGGCATTCGTGTCAATCTCTTTGAACTCTCCGCCGTTAGCGTGCGCGGGCTTCATGTCAAAGGTGTCGAGCTGGCTGGCGCCGCCAGACATCCAAAGCAGGATGCACTGTCGCTTCCTATTGGGCCCTTTCGCCAAGTCGTCCGCGAAGGTGGGAAACCACGAGCACGTCGTAGCAAGCCCACTGGCAGAAGCGTACTGCAAAAATCTGCGTCGATCGAGATTGAACATTGTGTCCTCGATGATTAACTTATTCGTTGATTGTTTTGAGCGTCACTCGCTCTTTAGTCGTGAGCGTTTAACGCTGATTATTCATGAAGATCGCCGTAGATCGCTCAGGAATAATCCGGGTTTAATGGTTCAACGCAAACTCGCTACTGTTGAGTAGGGCCCACAGGATATCACCAAGAACTTCTTGCCGATCCTCCTCTGGAGTTTCTCCCAGCACCATCAATATCTCTTCTGTTTCTTCCGCTCGTGGCGCTCTACTGACTGCGGCCAGAAAAATCGTTTCCAATCGTTGTGAGTCGCTGAAGAACGGCGCAGTTAAAGCGATAAGCAGCGAACTTTGTTCAACATTGGTGGCTGCTTCGATTTCGAGCCCGTTCATTAGCATGAGAGCCTGGGGAAGCCCCGCGTTGAATTCGAGTGCCGAGCGAGATTGCGCGCCGAGTTTTGCTATGAACATTTGACGTTGGGGATCGATAAACCTTTCGCGAGCTGTTGCCGCAGTCCGCGAAAGCCGGCGACGCGCAAGAATTGTTTGCAGGCTGTCGTATAGTTGTTCCGCTGTCATCGATTTAACGCCCATGACAGCAAACGATGCTTCGTCTGGTCGAGTTCCTTGTTCGTAACGGCTCGATTGTTGGTAGGCCTCCGAGTTGGCGATCGTTTCCATTAGCAGTCGCAAATCGTAGCCCGACCTGACGAAATATTCTGCCAGCTCATTTAGTAGTTCTGGATGACTTGCTGGGTTGTGTGGACCAATATCGTCCACCGGGTCGACCAAGCCGCGACCGAACAAGTGGGACCAGCTCCAGTTAACCGCAGCAACAGGTAGGTACGGGTTTTCCCGTGACGCGACCCACAAAGCGAGTTGTTCGCGGCGAGTTCGCAGGGAAGACGCGTCGGCATTCTTGCCACCGGGATACTTCGGCTTGGCAATCCGCTCCGAATCGGGGACTTGTAGCTCGCCACTCGTATTCTCGATAATGCGAGTGACGTTCGAGTTCTCAGCCGGCGGTTGCTCCAAGCGCGCGAAGAAAGCGGCGTAGTTCCAAAAGTCGTCCTGCGTCCAACGGCCGTCGGGATGATCGTGGCATTGAGCACAGCCAATCTGAACGCCCAGGAAAATTCGGGCAGTGCTGTCCGCTAATTTTTCCGGTTTCACCTCCTGTGCAGTGTAGAACAGTGTTGGTCCCTCATCGGTCGGGCCAGTCGCAACCAGGAATTCCGACACGATCCGGTCGTAGCGGAAATTCGCTGCGAATTGTTTTCGCAACCAACCTTGTAATCCCGCGGCGCTGGCCGCCTGAGCTGCATCGAAACCTCCCGGAACCATGACTCTGCGCCAAGTCGCCGCCATGTGTGTGGCGTGGTTTGGTGAATCCAATAATCGGCGGATCAGCTCACGACGTTTGTCCGGCGTAGCGTCTTTAAGGAACTTGCGGGTTTCGTAGACGGCGGGGACGACCCCCGTTAAGTCGAGGTACACTCGCCGCAAAAATTCAGAGTCGTCGGTGGTTTCCGCCGGTGTGATCTCAAGCTCTTGCCATTGATTGCGGATGAGCTCATTGATTCGGTTCGTCATCGCCAGCGATAGTTTGCGCTTCTGGGCGAGTAGGTCTTCCGACGCTGGCTCCTGTTGGGAGGGCTCCTGTTGGGAGGGCTCCTGTTGGGAGGGCTCCTGTTGCGGCGCGGCGTTGGAAGCAACTGGCAAAACGAGGAATAGTACAAGAGCGATGGGAAGACGAAATCCAGTCATGTATTGCTCTGGTTTAAAGTGAGGGCATCGTCCCAGGGAAGAGAATCGTGCAGTGGCCCCTGGACTCCGCCGATTGTAGAGGAACGTCGATTATAGAGGAATATTATCGATTAGCGATAGTTTTATTATTGCCGCGTTCGCGGACGAGATGGGGACGTCCTGAGCGTGCAGCTACAATCGCATCAGGAACTCTACGATTTCTTCAATCTCGTCGTCAGTCAATTCCCTGTTTTGCATTTCTTTGTTTTGGCCATGGCGATATTTCTTGAGAACTTCCTTTAAACTGCCAGCCCGGCCGTCGTGAAACAACTTGTCCCGCTGACTGACGCCGAGCAGCGATGGTGGATTAAATTCTGTGTTACCGAGTTCGTCTTTTAGCCCTACATCGTACACGCCTTTCGATGTGTAGTTCGGTGGAGAGTGACAGTCGATGCACGACGATGTTTCGAAGAGCGTACTGGAATCAATCTTCGGGATTTGAGCGCCGAAATACTCTAGTTCACTTTCTTTTAAACCGTACAAACGCGCCTCGCGAACTGACATCGCTGGTTTGAGTGTCTTCAGGTATGCCACGATATCGTCTTGTTGGTCGCGCTTCATGGGTTCGCCACGCATGGTTAATTCAACGGATTTCGCGATTTGGTCGCGGAGCGAATCGGCAGTACCCTGCCAAGTCCAGGGAGATGTCTCGGCAACACCTAGCAGGGACGGCACGCGTTTGGGAGCTCCGAAGGAATTGTCGCCGAGGTTATCGTTCAACTGGTTGCTCGTGTGACCGTCGGTGTGGCAGCTGTGGCAACTAAACCAGCCGTCTTGGGCTAGTTTCGAGTCGAAGAACAATTCTTCTCCGCGTTCGGCAGCGGTCAGCGATAGTTTCCCTGTATTGAGTTGAATTGTGTAAAGCAGTTTGGCGGGGTCGATTTGGACTACCGAAATTGAATCGGAAAATGAATTGCAAACGTAGGCGACTTCCTGGTTTCTGCTGAGCGCAATTTCGGTTGGGCGTTTTCCGATATCAATGCGATGATAGAAGTTCACGCCCTGGTCGCTTACTGCGACTTGATTTACGCCAGCGTAGGCAACCACGCGGCGCTCGTTGCTCGTTTCGGCCAAGCCCGCTGGATCGCCGGCCGCTGCGTCGGGGATGCCAAGATAGTAAACACTACCGGGGATCGTTATTAGGCGTCCCGTTCCCCGCAGCAATGTTTCGAGTTTTATGCTTTCTACGACGTTAGCTAGAACTTCCCCCCAATGTACTCCAGGCCGAGTCGTTTCTTTTTCGCTGAATAAAACTTGATGAGTTAAAAGTATCGCGGTGCGATCGAAATTGAGTGCCATGTCGGAAATATTGTGCCCGTTGATTTTTCCAACTCGCTTTAGTTGCAAGTCGTGCCAATCAAACAGCGCGATGCCGCTGCCGAATTTGTCGGCGACAACCACGTGCTGTTGATCGGGCAGGAGTAACATTTTGCCTGGAGCGAATGGCAGGTTGATCGACGCCACCGTCTTCGCTGAATTGCCTCTCCAATCGATCGCTGTTAACAGTCTGGCCCAACTCGATACGACGAGACAGCGTTCACCGTCCGCCGACCAGACGAAATCCACCGGGCTCGCTGGGACGGCAATATTCCCAACTTGCGCCAGCTGACCGTCGACTAGATTTAGCTTCACGAGAAGGTTGTTTTCGGTATCGAGTACTCCGTGCGCGGATTTTGCCGTGGAGAAATGGCCCGTTGAAAGCGCACCTGAAACCTCCAGCCACTCGGAGACTTTCTTCGTTTCAAGGTCGACGAGCTGAACCGTGCCGTTGCGGCAAGTTATCAACAGTAGGTTGTGGTCGTGAACAACGTCTATCGCAACCGGCACCATTCGCTCTGACTTCGTCGGATTCAACTTAGCCGGATTCAACTTGGCACGATTGGTTTGAACGCGGATGGAATCAGATTGATCCTGGGCGATCGCAGGAGCGCTTGTCGTCGCTATACAACAGGCGATTACAAAGGCCAGCGGAGTGATGGGGTTACAACGCACTGATACACCACTTGTTTGAATGAATACGGCTCAACGTCATTGCTGCATTGTCACTTCAGCATTGGGTAGAGTTATTGTATGCCGTAATTGCCCGCTGGCCCAAGGTCGTTCTACGTTTATTGAACTTTCGTGGCCGTCACAAACTTTAAAGGTTTCAGCGGACCGTTGAACAACGATTCGTCGACGACGACTTCGAAACCCTCTTCCTCCAGCATTTCTTTTGTTTGAGGCAAAAGGAAGGTGAGATAAAACATGACAAACGGTGGGCGAAGGAGAGTATTCCGAATGTGCATCGCGGCATTAAAACTGCGACTGAACAGATTTTGGAGGGAAAAGAGCGATGGCATTCCGGTCGTCACGAAGCAGAATCGTCCACCGACTTTTAGCGATTTGTGGATCTGCTGTACGAATGACATTTCGTCCTTCGGCAAGATATGTCCGAAGGCACCAAAACAGACGGCCAAATCGAATTCATCGCGGAATGGCATTTCGAGAACTTCGCCTCGAACGAAACTAACGTCTGCCGCGGAGTTGAGTTCAGCGATGTTGCGCTGGGCCACTTCGAGCATTCCGGCACTCATGTCGATGCCGGTGACGCTCTTACAGCCAATGGAGAGCAATAATTCCATTCCGGCACCCGTTCCGCAGCAGACGTCGAGTCCCGTTTCGGTACTGCCGCCGTCGCGGATCGCGTCGTGAATAGCTTCGAGGACAAACGCTGGCGTGCGAAATGGCGTGTAGTCGAACTTGGAAGCCAATAAATCGTAGCCGTGTTCTGTCGACGAAAGAGCTTGTCGAGCAAGTTCAAAGAAAGTTGGGCCGTTGGGGTGGAACATGGCGATCGCTGACAGTGTGGGTTGGCTGACAGTGTGGGTTGGCTGACAGTGTGGGTTGGCTGACAGTGTGGGTTGCGTCGTTAGTATTTGGGGTCCATATATTCGGCGCCGGCAACTCGTAGGTCTTGCGGATAGAAGGGATTGCTGGCCCAACCGATCTTCATGCCGTGGCGAATGATTCTCTCCAGCAGATGCGGGGCGGAGTACTCCGAAGCGTCGTAACAGGGTGCTTTAACTTCTTCCGGCTCGACGGGAATATCGAAATATGCTTCGAGTTTGTTTTTGCAATTCGTAGTTTGAATGGTGAGCATTAAGTTGCCGGGCAGTTCTGTTAGAGTCCACTGAAAGATGCGGTCGGCGACGACGATTTCTCCGGCTGGTAGTTTCATGTTTTAGGCTCGATGCGCGGCTTTGGATTCGGCGAACATTAATGATTGGCGGAATGAAGTGAGTCGAATACTACCTCAGGGTATCACGAACAGGCGAATTTGGCACGACCATTGCGCGCGGGCCGGTTGCGCTATTGAAGGTGGAATTGTGGTGTTGAGAATGTCGCGAAGCGTTGTTCATTAGGCTAAACTATGCGGTTCTATGACAATCTATGGATCCAGATTTCTCAGGTGGAGTCAATACATGCACTGCTTTCCCCAACCATCGTTGGCTTTTTTTCGAGTAATTGCGATGCTTCGAACGATGTTGAACGCCGCGCTGTTATTGGCAGGCGGTCTTTTGGCAATAGGCGACATTTGTCAGGCGGACGAAATTGACATCACTCACGGGCCCATTCTCGGGCGTCTCTCGAAGGATGGTGTTGGAGTTTGGGTGCGGACGTCGAAGCCTGGAGAGTTTCGAGTTGCGTATGGTACCGATCCAAAACGCTTGGATTTGAAGTCGAAAGCCGGCGCGACGGAACTGAGTCGCGACAACACGGGCTGGATTCATATTACTGGCTTAACTTCCGATACGCAGTATTTCTATCGAGTCGTTACGAAGGACTCACAAGGCGAAAGCGGCTCGTTCCGCACGATGCCCGATCCCGCCGCCTATATCGATCCCGAGTTAAATCCGTCAGGCAAGTTTAATTTTCGATTTGAGTTTGCGTGTGGAAACAATCAAGATCCGGCTCACGGAGCTGGTCACTCGACTCCGGCATTTGCGACAATGCTAAAGCAGTTGCGAGGTAAAGTTCATTTCTCTATTCAGAACGGCGATTGGCTGTACGAGGAAAAACGCGACTTTCTCTCCGATCAATGGAGTAAGCAAGTCGGCGTGCCAATGAAGGATTTGCCCAGAGTGGTTAAGCTGAACCCCACTGTCACCGGGGTTTGGGAGAACTACAAATTGTATCTCGAACGCAGTGAAAACCTCCGACGTTATCACCGTCACATACCGACCTTCTTTACATTCGATGATCACGAAATTTTGAACGATGTTTGGGGGGCAGGATCGCCAGGACTACGAGATCGACGAGCTGTTTATCGCGACGTCGGTGTGAAAGCCTGGTACGACTACTTGGGTTGGAGTAACCCCGTGTCCTACAAGCAAGACATCGTTTTTGGGAAGACGACTCTCAAGGCAGGCGACAATGTGCTACACGATCCCGCTGCCAACTTTGATGCAATAAATTGGGATGAAGCGGCGACACTGCACGTGCATTGGGGCGGTCCGACGGCTGGAGTGAACGAAAATGAACTCGATGGAGTCGGTGGCGATCCAAACGCGGGTGTCTATGCCGTTGAGAAAATTGACAATCATCGACTCGAAATTTCTCCTGCTCCCAAAGCAAATACGACCGTCACTTATTCGATCGGCCGGCTTTCGCATTATAAATTGCGAGTCAGTAATTGCGATTTCTTTGTGCTCGACACCCGGACCCATCGAGAAATGCACGATACGCGTCAACCCGATAAGCCCGGGATTTCCATGCTCGGACAGCGACAGAAGAAATGGTTGCTCGACGGCATCAAGAAGAGTG
>JBLHLE010000244.1:0-8176 GCA_047620805.1 Pirellulaceae bacterium | reverse complement strand
TCTGGACAGGATCTGGACAGGATCTGGACAGGGCTCGCGGAATTAGCACATCGATAATTCCCTGGTTTTTAACGGTTCGAAACCCGTCTGCAGTCCGAGGCGGCTGCGATGTCTGCGCGAAATCGCGCGCTACTGCGCACTGACGCACGGTGTGGAGTCAGAAAGAACAACGCGTTGCAGAAGTGGCTATTTCTGTTTCGGGATTCGGTTCAACGTGTAGTACGCTTCCGCGTGAAGCAGAGGTTGCCCTGTCGTCGACTTTATCCCTGGGAGCTTGAGGGCGTGGACGTAGTAGGGCAACTGTTTTTCCAGAGTCAGATTGACGGCTTTGCCACCGTCTTCCACTTGGATGTCCGCGATCTTCACCATCTGTTTGTCCTGTTGATCGTCCCCGTAGCGGCTGTAGTACTTGTGAGTCCAGCATTCTAAGGAGTACGAGTTCATGTCCTTGGCGGTTTGCTGGTCTAAGGGCTGCGTGAAAGTTAACCTGAAACCTTTCGGGGTCGCTTTCATTTCATGGATCTCGAAAGGAGTTTTTCCCGTCCAAACGAGTCGAGAGAGACCATAGGATTGTGCTCCACCACCCCAGCCACGACTGCTGCCGCCGACAAACATCGAGCCGTCTTTGCCCCATTCCATTCTCAAGACAGGCGGGCGGAAACCGCGACGGAAGGGGAACGCAACGCCCTGATATTCTCCATCGACTTCCTCGAGCATGACCCGCATGACGATGGCGTTGGACAAATCGCCGACGAACATCTGGCCAGCAAAGGGGCCAAATTTTCCCTTGGTATCGTCCCAGAGGATGTCGGTTTGGGAACGCCCCATGTCTGGATAGGGGAACCAGACGGCGGGAGCTTGCAAGTGTTCGTTGGCTGTGACGGCTTCGGCCCAAGGAAGCTCCAACTTGGGATAATCTTTGTTCGGCTTGGTAAAGTTGGCAAGCGGGTGTTCGCACGATTCGAGTCCAACGGGGTTGCCGTGAAATACGCCAGGTTTGATATGGGCTAGTTTGCCGGAGGCGACGTGGTCTCCCTGATTATCGGTAAAGAACATTTCGCCTTGCATGTTTGTGCCGAGTCCGGCGGGGCTTCGCAAGCCGGGGCAGATTGGTGTCATTTTTCCTTTCGAGTCGACCTTCACGGCCCAGCCTCGCCAGTAGGCCGTTCCTTCTTGGCCACCGCCGAAGGGGCGATTCAAGGTAATCCATAACTGGCCGTCTTTGCCGATCTTGGGACCGAAGGCGTATTCGTGGTAGCTACCGCTCACCTCCCAGCCATTGCTAAATGTTTGAACGATATCAATCAGGTCGTCGCCGTTGGTGTCGGCCACTCTCGTCAATTCGCTCCGCTGGACCATGTACATCCCCTTCGGAAAAGTAGGGGGATTTATAACCATGCCAAGCGGTTCGTGCAGTCCAAACAGCATTCGTTTATAGCCGACGATATGGGAGGCGTCGGCCTCGACTTCCACCACCAGCCCATCCGCATTTTTGACTTTTACTTTGGTTCCTTCCAACGCTGGGGTTTCCGTGTAGACGTTATCCAGCACCCAAACTTCACCGCGACGAGTGCACACGGCTAAGCGGTTCTGCTCGGCATCGAGCCAATCCATTCCACCTACTTCAAGTACGACGTCTTTAGGTAAGGGAAAGTTAACCATGCGATAGAAATCGTCTTCCGTTAGTTTCGCTGCTGGTTGTGCCAGTGCCAACGAACAAGAAAGAACGACTAGTAGAACGGCAACTAAGTAGTGTCGCGTTAACATTGTTTACCTCGGATATCGACTGTTGTCAGCGTGGAGTAAATCGTTGTTGCGTGGAGGGCAAAAGGGAGAACGGTGCGAATTACCAAATGACTCGGAATTGGAATTCCGCTTGCAGTTGGTCCTTCTTGGCCGGATCGTTTGTCACTTGTTTCTTCTGCGCGAATGAAATTGGCAGTAGCAGTTCTTGTCCCGCTTTCGTTGCTCGGATAATCGGGACCATTCCCTCCGCGGTGATGTCGTATTTCGCGTTGCCGTCGACCACATACTGTTTGTTCTCTTCGCGAATCTCTTTGCCGCGTGCGACGAGAAAGTAAAGGTTTTCTGGTTTCTGAATTGTCGTCAAGCGAAAGTGACGGACGATCACACCCAGCCCCAGTTCGAATTCTGCCCGCGGGGTTTCTTCGACTTCGATTGCTCCGACTTGATACAGAAACGTCGGCGTGCGCTTGGAATCGTAGCGATAGCCGTTGAATTTCCAACCGTCTGGCGTGCGGGACGAGCCGAGTTTGGCTTTTGGTGCGTCGCCAGGCCAAGCGGCGTCGGCGCTTTCGAGTTGTGCGAATGGAGGACCGTCTGGAAAGTTGACGACCTCCGCCGATGGAATTGGCGTGTACTGTCCTGCCCTGCCCTCCCAACTCTGCTTGGTCGCGGCGAAATCACCGGACCAAGCCAACGCCATCTTCACGCGGTTGGCATCGAAGGCGACGTGTGATTGTTGGCGGAAGCCGACCAGGATTGCGTGTGCACTGACTTTGTCAAAGAAGGTGCGGAAGACGATAGGTTCATCGCTGACAACCAAGCGAGTTTGATCGGTTGGCGTGAGTCCGGCGGGGAGCCCACCTTTGTTACCCGCCGATAGATAGGCCCAGAGAGCATCGATTTGCAGGTCGACGTCGCCGTTCTGCACGTTCGGGAAAAAGCTCTTGCCTTGCGGCCAAGAGCTAGGCATTCGAGTTCCTTTGCGAAGCGATTGAGGGTTTTTCAACCAAGCGTGGAACCACTCTTGCTGGATGCGTCGTTGTGTCTTTGTTAAGTCCATCCCTTCGGCACCCAGTATTTTTGAGTCGCTCCAAACGTGACAGTTGATGCACGCCAACGCTCCTTTACCAGCGAGCTTTCGACCGTCGTCCACAAGCTTACTGGTGAGTTTTGCCGGCGTGTATTGGGGAAGTTTTCCTCGATCTGCTGCAGCGAATAACTTTGGCAAGTGTCCAATGTTCTTTGAGCCGAATTGGGGCATGCGCGTCGCCATGTAATTACGGTAACGATCGCCCCCAACGAGCATGTCGTGAAAGCCCTCTTCGGTTAGCTTCGCGCCAACCCGTTCAAGGGGCGGAGGAAGTCGTCCTTCATCGCCAAGATCGACGAGTTTTGCGTAAGTAAAGTAATCGGCAATTTCGTCGCTGACTCCACCTTTGCCTTCGCGGTTGTGGCAAGCATAGCACCGCAACGCGTTCATTGTCGAATCGATAGCGGTTTTTACGGCGACTGGTTTGGTCCTCTTTTGAAGAGTCAGTAAAGTGTTGGCGATAAGCGTCCGCTGTTCTGAAGACACTGCAAATAATGGTCGACCCAGACCAACCTCGGTCCCCAAGCAGCCGGCCGTCGCGTTCGCCGCCAATTGGTTCAAAGGAGGTGCTTTATGAGTACTCGCGATTCCCGGTCGGGGTTTCACGGTGGTGTAGAACTGGACTTCGGAAAACTGTGTGCAATTGGTACCAGCGTTTTGCACTTTTGAGATTGTCAGGCGGTATCTGGAGTACTCGGTTTCGTTGTTGAAGTTAAAAGTTTGAGCTTGGAAACGATCTGTGTACGGGGGAATCGCTTGAGAGTCGATCTTGGAGAAATTCTCTCCGTCGTTGGAGCCTTCCAGGATGTACTCTGCAGGATCGCGTTCAGGGCTATCGTTCGCAGAACTTATTGTGAGGCCGGTTACGATTGTCGACTTGTTCAGTTCGATGAGGAGACCGCTATTCGCGTGGCCAAAATTGAGGTACTTCGTAGTCGTCTTGCCGTCGATTGCGTTTTTGGGTGACTCGGCCGGGGGACTGCTATTGTTGTTGTCATCAAAGCCTTCAACTTTGGCACCGGCGAGTTGGAAATCTAGCGCAGTCGGCTGCTGGTGGACAGCCGTGTCGTGGCACGATGCGCAGCCGATCTCGGCAAACAGAACGCTGCCCTTGGCTGCCTTCGAGACGTCGATGCTAAATTGTGACGAGGGCAGCTTGAATTGCTCTTGTTGGACTTGATCTCGCAGTAGATAACTTGCGATCGCGATCGAATCTTCCCCGGAAAGTCCCAGCGATGGCATACGCCCCGCAGGCCGTATACGAACTGGATTCGCGATGAAACCAGCTAATTGTGTTACCGTAGTTTTGACTTTTAAGTCGGGATGTGGGACGACTTGGCGAGTTGCGGTTAGCGGCTTCGCAATGGACTCGTTCTCCGCGTCCTCGGTAGCGACGGTGCCATCAGTTTTGTGCTTTGGCGGTTTGTCGTAGGTCGCATGGCAGGAAACGCAGCCGACTTGGTGGTACAACTGTCGACCGCGCTCGATCGTGGCAATGTTAGCGGCAACGGGAGTGGCTTCAATCGGACCGCCCCTGGAGACGAGGAAGTGGACGAGGTTCTCCGTCGCTTCGGCGCGCTGATCGGCAGGCAGCCGATGAAGGAGGTCAGGCATCGAAGTTCCCGGTTTCGTTTCGTGGGGACGCGATAGGAACGCTCGAAGATACTCTGGACTGATCCGCTCTCCGACGGCGCCCAAGTGAGGAGCCTGTTTGGGAAGGACCGCAAGCAGCTGTCGATCAACGTCGTGACAAGCCACGCAGTTCAACTCGCTGAAAAGCACGTTGCCGTCGCCTCCGCTCCACCCGGCTATCACGCCAGGTTCTGCTGCGGACGAAAAAAGAGTGCAACAGACAGTGGAGAGGAAAACTGCCAACACGACAGAACAACTGAGCCGGAAGGTCGTAGCGAAATGAGCTGCGATGAGTTTGGGAGCAGTCACAGCGGACGCGGAGCACGTCATTTTCATCGAGTTATTCTCCTCGGGCAGTTGGCTCGTGCCACTGGCCCAATCAAAAGTTGAGTCGGTATCTAGTTGCGCGTCTTGTTAATGGTCGTTGGGCGGATTCAATTCTGCCAGAACTAAATACCAGAATCGGCTCCTCAGGGTGGAATATAAACCATCGCCGATGCGTTTGATACACAGTGGAGCGAAGGATTCGTAGCTCCGGCTTGTAGTCGGTGATTGGCCAAAGCACGATCGGGACGACGAAATCACGAAATCACGAAATCACGAAATCACGAAATCACGATGCAAAGCGGCCCGGCGCGCGGTCGCGAGCCCGCGCTAACTGCGAAACTCTGCGAATAGCATAGAAGCAAAGATACGCGAAATACGTCAAAGCTACGACGCATTCAAGAATAGCGACCCCGCGTTACCGAAACCGGAATCTAAATGTGACGCGCAAAAGACAGTCAAAAAAACGCGCGGGCGAAAATTCCCCGCACCAAGTAATCTTAAATCAACTGATCGTTAAACCCGGATTATTCATGAAGATCGCAGTAGATCGCTGATGAATAATCCGAGTTATTCCCCCATGCCGATGTCTCGCATGTACGCGTCCATGAGTAACTCGGTTTCCGTCGATTCGTGATGCCCAAGTTCTCTGCTGAATTCTTGGAAGCGTCGCTCGGTCTCATCCCACCAATTCGATCTTTCCGTAACGAACGCGGCGAGCTCTTTCAGTGTCTTAATGAGCTTGGCGTGTTCCTTGTGGATGTGTTGAGTTTTCTCCGCGAGACGCGGTGCTTCGGCTGCAATTTTGTCAAAGAATCCCACCGCCTCCTCATTTTGAAAGTGCTGTTCGAGTTGATTGCGAAGGGAGACTAGCATCTCGCTGACATCGCCGACGGACTCCTTACCTTTCGTTAGCGTCCGGCTGGTCGCGCCCAATAATTCTCGTAGCGCTTTATGTTCGTTGCGAATTTCCTGCAACAGTTCTTGGTTTTCGGCTTGGTTTGACATGGCACATACCTCTCGTGCTTGAAGGTGAGTTACACACTTAGGGCAACTCGTGTGCCAAGTCGGCGGTGTGGAAGGGGCGATGTTGAGTGTGTTAAGCCTTCGTCTGCTCGACGAGCATGATCGTCTCGCTGAGTCCGACGTCGCAGACGCCGCAATTAGATCTACAGCTGAAGCATATGCCTCAGGGGAAATGGCTGTTTCTCGCTATCTCAATGTCGAGACAAACTATTGGTGCCCCAACGCCGATACGGCCTGCTACCGTGTGCCTACTTGCGCGCGAGTGTGCGTGCCGGCACACTCGCTTTCCGCTTATGTTGCCCTCGTTTCCCTATAGCACTCCTTTCCCTGTCTTTATGTGGCTGGTGGGGCCGTTGGCACTGAGTTTGCAGTTAAGGGTAACGGTTCGCTCGACGTTATTCTTTATCGTCGTCTCATCTGAATCGTTGAGGTACTGATTATGTTGCGGAGTTTAAAGAATTTGAAATTGGAAAAAGACAGTAGACGAGCCAGCGAGGCCATTATGAAACTGGCGCGTGAACGGTTGGCCAAGAGTGGGCATTTACATGTCTGTGGGAAGAAAATTCGGATCGATCATGTAAACGATACGTTGGTTCTTGATGGAATTTTGCCATCGTTTTATTTGAAGCAGCTTTTGCAAGAGGCTTTGCAAGGCATCGAAGGAATCGAACGGATTGAAAACCGAGTTGATGTCAAAGATGAAGAGGGATGGCAATGAAAGTCTTGGTAGGAATCGACGGAACGGCCCGAAGTTTTCACGCGTTAGAGTACGCCAGTCGCATGTTGTCGGGGGATTGGGACTGCGTCGCCCTCTTCTTTTCTCCGCCAGAGTTTCACTGCAAAGCCAATCGCGAAGTATCTAGCGCGCTATCGGAGCTGGCTCGGGAGACTGTTGCGGAAGCCGTGTTTTCTCGGGCCACTCGGATGCTGCCCGAACCGCTTCAGCGGACTGTCAGTACTATCGTTGGACCCGTTGGCAATCCTGCCCAGGGAATTCTCGATGCGGCGGAGGGAGTCGGAGCCGAACTCGTCGTTTTAGGGTCGCATAATTCTAGCAACTGGTCCTTATTCCTGTTGGGCGACACTGCTCGCAAGGTCACGCACGGGTCCGCCTGTCCAGTCTTACTCGTCCGCGACAAACAAGAAATCAGCGACAGTATGAAAGTCTTGATCGCTTGCGATGAAGACGAACAATGGAGAGGTGCATCGCGAGTTCTCGATAACTTTACCTGGCCCGCAGACACCGAAGCCAATCTCTATCACGTGGTTTCGATGATGGCGGACGAGGAAGTGCAGCGAATTCGACGTTACATTCCTACCGGTGATCTGTGTTCACGGAAGCTGTTGGAAGACTATCGCGCCCAGTCGGAGGAGCAGGAGAAAATCTACTTGGCTCGATTGGCGGAAGGTCGGGATCATCTTCCGAAACTCGTTCAGAACGCGGAAGCGGAGGTTGTTTGCGGAAGTCCGGTGGAAAACATTGTCAAGAAGGTTACGGAAAATGACATCGATTTGGTTGTGGTTTGCGCTCGAAAACTCAGCCTGATCGGACGCCTGGTCGGCAGCACTACGGAAGGACTGCTCAACCACTGTCCCTGCTCATTGCTGGTCTTGCATCAGCAGACCGCTGCGGTTGAAGAAACGGTTGCCGCTCGCTAATTCGCTTCGGCAAGCTGATCACGCATCAGATTCCAGGGCTGCATGATTGTCGCCACTCGGATCATTGCTGGGGTCTTTTTTCAGCAATATGGAGAACGTGAACAACAGTCCTGCTAGTCCGACCAGCGCAAAGACGGTCGGCGGGATGGCAGCCAACGTACTGATCGTACGTACTCGGGAAAGCACGGCCTGATTCGGATTGTCGGGATCGACCCAACATTCCGTTTCCGTGCCGGGCGGCAAGCGTTCCACGACTGCTCGTTTCCACTCGTCGCGAGCATCGGACATTACGTTGAAATCGTACCGCTCGGATGTGTATTCTTTACCTTGGTACTGATACGAATACGAAACGTCGATGTTGTAGTTGTGAGTCGGGGGCGTGCCGCTATGCGAGTCGGGTGTATCCGAATTCGAACGCCGCAGTGAAATTGAGTTTATTACGCAGGGGAGATGCACCCAATCGGCCGCTGCCCGATCGCCGGAGTACGGCGCGATGAATCCCAGGTAAAGGAAAAATGCCCCGCAGAGAAAAATTGGGGAAAAGAACAGTGTTCCCCATAGCAAGCACCCCCATTTTTCTTTGTTCAACATCACATTCGATCGGCTAGGCCATGATTTGGCGGATTGGTTCGGCGCCTTCGACTCCGACGAGACTCTGCTCGAGTCCATCGTAGAAGTAAGTCAGTTGGTTTGGATGGA
>JBLHLE010000243.1:0-8186 GCA_047620805.1 Pirellulaceae bacterium | reverse complement strand
CGTTCCCTCGACGTCGCCTTTGGAAGTCAACCTCGACTTCTCGGCAGTGTCCGGACTTGCAGCAGACACTGCTTCACTCAACGCCTCTCGACAAGATGGCTCGCCTCCAGGCAAGCTCACTAGTTTCATCATTAGCGAAGACGGACTAATCAGCGGTAGCTTCAGCAATGGTATCTCCCAGCACCTGGGGCAAATCCGCCTCGCCCGTTTTGCCAACCCACTCGGCTTAGAACAAAGAGGTTCTAACAATTACGCGGCCGGCGCCAACTCGGGCCTGCCCGTAACCAGTAATCCCGGTGTCGACGGTCTCGGAACACTCGTCTCGGGTGCATTGGAATTGTCAAATACCGATGTCGGTAAGAACTTGATTGACCTCGTGCTGGCCACGACGCAATATCGAGGAAACACCCGAGTTATCACAACCGCTCAACAACTACTCGATGAACTGCTCAACCTGCGGCGATAGAGATTTCGCAACCACTTCGCCATGATTCATATCCTATGTTTTTTAGGTGCATTATTGTTGGGGAACCTGTATCTGCCAATAAGGTTCCGAAAGGCGCGATTGCCATGATTAAACTCACCCGATTAGGTGGGGAAGCATTCATTTTGAACGCCGACCTCATTCGTTACGTGGAAGAGCGCCCCGACACTTTCATCACACTAACAACCGGGGAACGCCTCGTTGTGACAGAAAGAATGGATATCGTAGTTGAACGTGCTGTTCGGTATCAGCAGGAAAAACACCTTATACCAGCACCACTAGCGTTGTCCCAAGAAGGGCAGTCACGAGCGTAACATGGATATTTCATCACTCATTGGATTCTTGCTGGCGTGGGGCCTTATCATCAGCTCCATTTGCATGGGGAAAGCTCCGTTCTCAGCCTTCATCGATATTCCATCCGGTCTCGTCGTGATCGGAGGTGCGTTCGCCGCCTGCATGATCGCGTTCCCGCTGAAGCATATGCTCGGCATTCCCAAGGTAATGCTCAAAATTTTCTTCAATAAGCCCGAAGACTACGGCAAACTGATCCAACAGCTCGTCAGCCTCGCCGAAACAGCGCGGAAAGATGGACTCCTGGCACTCGAAGGACGGATGGAGGAAATCGAACATCCGTTCATAAAAGTCGGCATACAAATGGCCATCGACGGAACGCGCCCAGAAGTTATCGAAGATATCATGCGGACCGAAGTCGATGCCATTGCAACTCGCCATCGCGACGGAAAAAGCATCATGGATCAAATGGCTCGCTTCGCGCCAGCCTACGGAATGATCGGAACCTTGATGGGACTGATCATGATGTTATCCGACATGTCCGATCCGTCTGGTATTGGTGCCGGTATGGCAGTCGCGTTGATCACCACGCTTTACGGTGCCATCGTGGCCAACGTCATCTTCTCTCCCTTCGCAGAAAAACTCGGTCTGCTCAACAAGATGGAAGTCATCTCGCTGGAAATCGTCGTGCGAGGAATCATGGCAATTCAGTCGGGCGAAAACCCGCGAGTCATCGAACAAAAACTCAATACCTTCCTACCACCAAAGCTCCGCCCATCGCGAGATGAAGCCGCTTAGGTAGCAGGATGATACCAACTCGAAAAACACCAGTTACTCGAAAAACAAATACCCGAAAAAACACAGCGGTAAACGCAAAACGTAGAAGCAACGAATCATGGCTATGGAAGAAGAAGACGATACCGTCGAGATCCCGGAATGGGTTGTCACGTTCGGTGATATGATGTCGCTCCTTTTGACGTTCTTCATCATGTTGGTCTCCCTATCCGAGATCAAGGAAGAAGAACGTTTCCAGGCGCTCGTCGAGTCTTTTCGCCAACAGTTCGGCCACCAACAGTCCATGGCAAGCATGGCACCAGGTAACTTTAAACCTCGCAACTCGATGCTTTCGAGCATAGCCACAACCGGCCGAGCCAAACGAAAAGACACGATGAAGGGCGGAGCGAAAGTCGAAGCCCCCGTCGGCGAAAATAAAAGGGTCGTGACCGTCCGCCCCGGTCAACACGCAGCCATCGCCACCTTACTCGTCTTCAATGAAACCGAATTCGACCTTTCCGAAAAACATAACGAAGGACTCCGCGAAATCGCCAAAATGATCAATGGTAAACCGCAGAAAGTCGAAATCCGAGGACATACATCGAAACTTCCAATCGACGCGTCGCAGACCTTTGACGACCGTTGGCATCTCGCCTACTTGCGAGCAAGAAATGCGATGAGGTATCTCGTCGAAGAGTTGAGTATAGACCAACACAGAATTCGCATATCGGTCGCTGGTGCCAATGAACCAATGCACATTGGAACCGACCCCGATAAGATGAAATACAACTCGCGCGTTGAAGTGTTCCTTCTGGAAGAAGTAACCAGCGACTTTACAGGCACGGAAGCTGAACGGCAGGAGCGGTTCGTACCGCCGCCGTCATCCTAGAGTATTATTCACTCGACCGGACAGAACCATGGCTGAAAATCAAACTCCAGATGCAGAGCTAGCACCACCCGCCAAAGGTGGCTTTATCAAGAAACTCGTCGTCGCTGCCTTCGTCGGTCTCGTAATCGTTGCCGAATGCCTCGTCGTCTATTTCATCCTGCCTTCCGCTGATCAGCTAGCAGCGAATGGGGGCACTACCGAAAACAAAGAGGGAACGGGAGAACAGGACCGAAAGCTCTTGATGACACCAACTTCAGAGCTGGAACTTGGGTCCTATAACGTCGCCAAACACGTCGCCTCCTCGAACACAACCCTCCGTATCGACTTCAAACTTGTCGGCACCGTGCTCACCGAAAAGGTGCAAGAAATCTCGGACGTGCTAGCAGTTAACAAGCACCGTTTGCGTGAAAAAGTCGTCTTGGAAGTACGATCGGCTGAGATTGCGGACCTAATGGATCCAGGGTTGGGGTTGATTAAACGGCGGATATTGGAGAAAAGTAACACACTGTTTGGCGATCCCGTGTTCCAATCGATCGTAATTAGCGATTTCTCCTTTATGGAACAGTAGAATCGCCGATCCAATAACCAGTTTACCAAAGTAATTTGGCCAGTGAGGAATGGATTCCCATGGCGGATGATCAATTGCCACTCGGCACCGATGAACTTAGTCAAATGCTTGCTGGGGGCGATGCGCCAACAGCGAATGCCGACCACACCGCTCAGCGGGCCAACGAGTCATTGGATGATGTCCAAGTCTTATTGAATCAAGCCAATCAGGCCATGTCTTCAGTTCCGACGGGCGAAGAGCCGGAACGCTTTGAGTTTCGCGACCTCCGCGGAACTTCCGCAACGACGGAGAGTGCGAGCCTCGAGCTCTTACAAGACGTCGAGCTCGAACTTAAAGTCGAACTAGCGCGCGCGGAAATGTCGGTGGAGGACGTACTCAAACTTGGCAACGGTTCGGTCGTTGCGTTGGACAAGCTCGCGGGCGACCCGGTAGATGTAATCGTAAACGGACGATTGATAGCCCGAGGCGAGGTTGTGGTGATGAACGACAACTTCTGTATCCGCGTAACTCAGCTGATCACGGGAGACGAGCTCGACTAGCAACCGTTCAAGTCTGCATTAAAGAAAATAGATAGAATGGCGAGTCTCTGTAGGACGTCTCTGTAGGACGTCTCTGTAGGACGTCTCTGTAGGACGTCTCTGCAGGACGGTTTCGTCAACAAAAACGGAGTTGAATCTATGTGGAATTCGATTCATTTTGGAGATTATGAAAGATGACAAGCAGACCGTCCCGTTATCAGTATCGAAATTTTCCGGCTACAACTTAAATCAAAATTTTCGTCGGATTGAAAGAGGCAAGGATGCCCACGTCACGAAATAACCGGTCACCTCAGGGTGTCATCTCACGAGCCATCGCACTCTGCGTCATTGCGTTGCTTGCTGATGTGATAACATCGACCGCGTCGGCCCAAACCTACAACGGCGGAAACAATCCGCGATTCCAATCGCGGAATCAAGCGGCACCGGATCAACCTAATTCAGAATCCCGCGATCCTCAGATCGTCTCCCCCGGTTTTGAACTCTCCCCGGCGGACTCGACACGGCAACAGGCCAGCGGGACAAACCCAGCCCAATACGAAAACCAAACTGCCACAAACGCGCCTTTGTGGAGCAATCGGCCAGTCATCAACTCCCAACAGGTTGTTCGCGGCCAACAAAATCTTGACCAAGGCGGTGACCGGTTCAGTGATTCAATTCCGATATCGGCACCCGACCCCGAACGTGACTCAGGTCTCATGACGGCACCAGGCGGCAGCAAGAACGGTGTTCTCACCACCGCAACTGCGAGTTTGGTAATTGTGATCAGCCTATTCTTGTTGCTGGTCTTCCTAACTCGAAAAACGCTCCCCAAAGGAAATGCACAACTTCCGACCGACGTGGTCGAGACGCTAGGCCGAGCAACATTGTCGAATCGACAAGCGATGCAATTGGTAAAGATCGGCAAAAAACTCATTCTGCTCTCGGTGACTCCCACTGGCGCCGAAACGTTGACAGAAATCACCGACGCCGACGAAGTACAGCGGCTGATTGCATTATGCCAAACGGGGGCGGGGACAAGCATCACGTCATCCTTCCGGCAAGTCCTACACCAAATGGGGGAAGAGCCCGCACCGCCGGGATTCCTGGGCAACGAAGAAGATCGTCCGTCCAACGATTCGCCCCCCGATGTCTCCCGAATGGAGACATATCATGCCTAATCACCCTCTGCCTAATCACAGTATGCCTAATCACAGTATGCTTGATTACCGTATGCTTCATTGCAGTCTTGAATTCCTAGTTCGGCAGCTACGTCGACACTGCATCGTGCCTCTCGCGGTCATTTGTGTTCTGTGTATACCTGCGTTGTTGTTGGCCCAAACAGCTCCGCCCGCGTTCCCGCCCGCATTCGATCCAAATGCATTGCAAGCGCCGAGTACGGATGCCGTCTCAAACTTTCTCACGCAAGGCCCCGAAGTATGGACCAGTCCGGACGGGCTAACGTCGTCACTGCAGATCATGTTGCTGCTGACCGTGTTGAGTCTCGCTCCAGCGATCCTGTTGATGACAACGAGCTTCGTTCGGATTGTGATCGTGCTAGGTCTGCTTCGTCAAGCAATGGGGACTCAGCAAGCTCCCCCCAGCCAAGTAATAACTGCTCTGGCGTTGTTTATGACTTTGTTGATCATGACGCCGGTTTGGACGCAGGTTTATAACGACGCGATCGCTCCCTACACCGATCCGGCTGTGGAAATGTCGTTAGAGGACGCTTGGAGCCGCGGGATTCGTCCAGTGCGGCAGTTCATGGCGAAACAGATCGAGAATGCGAAGAACACACAAGATGTGTTCATGTTCTATCAATACCTTCCGCGGACTTACGATCCACCGAACAGCTATGACGACGTTCCGCTGCAAGTGTTGCTGCCAGCCTATATGCTTAGCGAACTCAAAACGGCGTTCTTGATAGGGTTCAACATCTATTTGCCATTTTTGATCTTGGACATCGTGATATCCAGCGTGACCATCTCGATGGGTATGTTGATGCTGCCACCCGTGATGATCTCATTACCATTCAAATTGCTGCTATTTGTTCTCGTCGACGGATGGAATCTTGTCGTCGAGATGTTGATGAACAGCTTCATGCCGTTCTCGTGACGAATTGATAACAGTCATTGTTTGCAACTTCATTAGTTGCCATCGTCCGATCATAATAGGAATACAAAATGGATCCAGATTCAGCAGTCGACTTGGGCCGAGAAGCGATGATGACGGCCATGATGCTCGGTGCCCCCGTGCTCCTTGTGGGCGTCGCCGTGGGACTCTTGGTGGGGTTGGTTCAAGCATTAACTCAAATTCAAGACCAGACGGTTTCGTTTGTTCCCAAGATCGTCGCCATGGTCGCGGCGTTGGCACTTTGCCTGCCTTGGCTTTTGGAAATGATGATGAGTTATTCGACCAATCTCATTCAGACCATTCCAGAACGCATCCTGGGTGGATGAAGGTAGGATGCGGTGATTGCTGGCTTGTTGCAACTGTACTTGGATCAATTCCTGATCTTTGTTCTCGTCATCACTCGCATGAGTGGCTTGATGATGACTGCGCCGATCTTTGGTACGCCCAACATTCCATTTCAGGTGCGGGCATACCTCACATTCGCAATGGGAATCCTGATCGCGCCCCTTTATTGGGGCGAGCCAATTCCGCGGCCGAATACGGTAATCAACCTTGCCATTCTGATGGGCCACGAGGCTATCATTGGACTCTCACTTGGCTTAGCCGTGCTCATTCTATTCAGTGGACTGCAACTGTCCGGACTGATGATTGGACAAATGAGCGGTATGCAGCTGGCCGATTTAGTCGATCCCACTTTTAACGAAAACACCCCTATCTTTGGACAACTACTCAACATGGTGGCGCTGGCTGTTTTCGTGGCAATTGACGGTCATCGACAGCTCATGAACGCGATGCTTGAGACCTTTCGGTGGATGCCACCTGGCGAGGCGAGGATTTCGACGGAATTGGTGCAAGCGATATCAGAAGTGATGTCAATGAGTTTTAGCATGGCGATTCGCGCCGCCGCCCCGATCGTTATATCTTTGTTCGTTTCGATGTTGATCATGGGCTTGATAAGTCGCACGTTGCCTCAATTGAACGTCATCGCTGTCGGCTTCAGCCTCAATTCGCTGATCTTGATGTTGACGCTATCGATTTCGATGGGGGCTGCTGCTTGGATATTTCAAGAACAGACCAGTGAGGTCCTCGAGTTGATCCACAAAGCCCTCACCCATAACTGACGCCCTTTGTCTGCGTTGAGCGCCGAGTGAACTCCCCAAACAATTTGATCCTCAAACAATTTGATTTCAGAACGATTCGATGCCAGAACAATTTGGTGACAAGCAATACGACGCCACTCCGCATCGACGCCAAAAGGCGCGCGAGCAGGGTCAAGTTGCGAAAAGCCAAGATCTGACTTCGGCCATCTTACTTATCGCTGCTCTGCTGACTCTGATGTGGCTGGGGCAGGGGATCGGCGAGTGGTTTGGATGGTTCGCGCGACAACAACTCGGAAATCAGCCGTCACTGGCATTGGACCAAGTCTCGGTCAATGAAACATTCATGACCCTGATCGATCAGCTGGCTCGCCTCATGCTCCCGCTGATGGGCATCCTGCTGTTGGCTGCTATCGCCTCGAACCTGGGCCAGATAGGTTTCCTGTTTCTGCCCAACAAGATTTCCTTCGATGCCAGTCGCATCAGTATTTTCGCAGGCTTAAAACGGTTGTTTGCGATGAACAACTTTGTCCGCCTGGGGTTTGGTCTTTTCAAAATCGGCGTCATTGCCACTGTCGGTGGAATCAGCGTCTTTGGCGACATCGAGCAAGTCATGGCGATGACGAGTGCGACTCCGATGGCGATCGGCGCATTCCTGGTCGATTTGGTTCTCTGGACGTGTTTGAAAATTGGCGTCGCATTGCTCATCCTGGCTCTTATGGATTACGCGTACCAGCTCTGGAAATACGAGGAAGACCTGAAGATGACGCACCAGGAAATGAAGGACGAGATCAAACAACAACAAGGCGATCCGCAAATGGCTGCTCGGCGTCGCGCCGTACAAAGGCAACTCGTCCTAAACCGCATCAACTCTGGCGTCCCCAAAGCCGATGTCGTCGTGACCAACCCGACGGAATTGGCGATTGCTATTCAATACGACCACGACACGATGGCGGCTCCCATCGTGGTCGCCAAAGGAGCCGGTGTGCTCGCCCAACGCATCCGCAGAATGGCACTCGAGCACGGCATCCCGATCGTAGAACGCAAGGAACTCGCGCAAGCCTTGTACAAACAAGCCGACGTCAATCAACAGATCCCCGCCGATCAATATGCGGCAATGGCGGAGGTCTTGAAGTACGTCTACGAACTACAAGGCCGAACGCTGCCGACGATGGACGCCGCGTAGCCTCAACGAGTCATCTCAATAAGTATCTGTCAATGTTTAGGACGCTTTCGTTATCCCACAAACCAGCGGCAGACCGTTAAACCCACCAAAAGCAACATCGGAATGAGAAAGAACAGAGTGAGGAACGAGATAAGCAAGGACAGCGGCAGGCGGCGGAGGGCATAGTGATACCAACGCGTCCTCGGTTGCTCGAACGCGGGCCAATGTCGCCCATCGCAAGATTTAGGATTCGCCACAATTTCGTCTCGC
>JBLHLE010000242.1:0-8187 GCA_047620805.1 Pirellulaceae bacterium | reverse complement strand
GGGCGTTGCGAACAGACCCCTCGCCTGTTAGCCACAACTAGAGGCCACAACTAGAGGCCACAACTAAAGGCCACAACTAAAGGCCACAACTAGAGGCCACGTTCAATCGTATTAAACATTCGGTCGCCCGCGTCGCCAAGGCCTGGCACGATAAACTTCTGATCGTTCAGTTTTTCGTCGATCGCGCAGACGAATACTTGTGCGCTAGGAAACGCGTTGGAGATTTCTTCGATTCCTTCGGGCGCCGCGATTATCGAAAGCAATTTAATGCTCTTAACGCCCCACTCTTTCAATGTCTCCATGGCCGAAATTGCAGACCCTCCCGTTGCTAACATGGGGTCTACAATTAGCGCGGTATCGACCGGGCGACCCGGAGGAAGCTTGCTATAATACTTCACCGGCCGGGCGGTTTTCTCGTCCCGATAGAGTCCCAAGTGCCAAACCTCGGCGACCGGAATCAATTCGAGAATCGGATCGACCATTCCCAAACCGGCTCGCAGAATCGGAATCAGTCCGATCCGCTGCGCTAGACACTTCCCTTCCAATGTGGCCATCGGCGTGCGAACCCACGTCGAACGGACTTCCAAATTCTTGGTCGCTTCATACGCCAACAAGGAAGCCAACCGGTGCACCGAATGCCGAAACTCGACTGGGCCGGTACTAACGTCGCGCAAGCACGACAGATGATGCTGAATCAGAGGATGAATAACCTCTACGGTATTTGCTTTGCTCATGGTCTGTCTTGAACGCTTTTTGGTCAAACTATCCGTCACACAATCAGGCACACATTCAGGCTCGAACTTCGCTAGCGCCACAGCGAGGATTGTAACATTTTTCTCGCCTTCGTGTGTTTCGCGCTGTCGCATTTCTACGACCTTTGTGCCACAAATACTTTCAGCAACTTGGCAATTCGAACTCCGATCGATTACGCTCTGGTAATCGCCCTGACAACAATATCCCTTGTCAATACACTCCAATGTCAACAGCACGGAAGCAAACGACTGAATCATTCGCAGAACTTGCTAAGCGCGCGCTCCAGCTGAAAGCCGTTTTCGCCAACAAATTGTGCCTGCCTTCGATCGCTCCAGCGGCCGCTAAGAATGAAGCTCGTATAGTCGACAAGGAGTCCCAAGCAGAAGAATTTGCACAAGCAGCGGCCTTTTGGGAATACTTGAATCACACGACAGCCTGTTGCCAGCGAGCAGAAGTTCGCGACTGGATTGCGACTCAACTATCAACTCTGAGTATCCAGTTCATTCTGGATGTCACATCCGACGAAGCCCCTCACCTATTCGCAGAATCTCCCATTGCAGAATCGATGGGCGGGACCCCAGTACACGATGACTGGATGTTTCAGTGCTACGAACAGTTCCTCCAACACTACTATCGGGACGCCCGCTCTTCGCGTGGAGTTTTCTACACTCCGCGTGAGTTGGTGAGATTTATTCTCCGTCAGGTCGATGCCACATTGGCGGAAGACTTCAACTACGCAAACGGCTTGGCATGCACGAACAAGAACGCCGGAGCCCCTGCAGTTCGAGTGCTCGATCCAGCAATGGGCACTGGCATCTTCCTCACTGAAGCAGTCGAGTTGTTATATCGACACCATCCCGCAATGGAACACAACACAAAGGAGCTCAACACTAAGAATCGAACCCGTAGTGATTGGTCGCACTTTATCTCTACCTGGCTGGCGGAGCAATTTTGCGGAATCGATGTATCACTGCCGCCGTTGATTGTCGCCGTTTTCCGCTTGGCGGAAGTTCTGGACAGAACCGAGTACGAATTCGCCAGGTTCCGAACGAAACCGCTAATTCAATTCCACTGGCAAGATGCACTGTCCGATGCCGAGTGGGTTGAGAGGCTGGGACCATTTTCCGTCATCATTGGCAATCCACCCTACCGCAGTCTGTCTACCAACGAAAGTTCTTGGGTACGGGCGCTGCTCCATGGTAACGACGGGCGAGCGCGACCAGTTGCCGACTATTACGAGGTCGAGGGAAAACCATTAGGCGAGCGGAAGGTCTGGCTACACGATGACTACGTCAAGTTCATTCGCCTTGCCCATTGGCTTGTGGAGCGAAACGACTCAGGCTTAGTTGCCTTCGTGACCAACCATGGCTTTCTCGATAATCCTACGTTCCGCGGCATGCGTTACCAGCTGCTGAAGACGTTCAATCGAATTCGCATTTGCGATTTGCACGGCAGCACTAAGAAGAAAGAGAGCTCCCCGGACGGAAGTCGGGACCAAAATGTATTCCCTGTTGAGTCGGGTGTAGCAGTCGGTGTTTTTAGCCGAATCAAACCCAACGGCGGCAATCTTGTTCAACATTGCGAGCTTTGGGGCGATCGTGAAAATAAACTTTCTCAGTTGGACGCGATGGCAGCGGAAACAAGTTGCGCGTCATCGAGCGAAACCCATTCTGCCTTTAGCGAATTGAAACCTTCCTCGCCCTACTTTTTCTTCGTGCCATCGAAAGGGGACATCGATCCCGTCTACCTCGCCGCAGTGCCGCTGCAGAGAGCGATGCCCGCCTACTATTCGGCTGTCGTAACAGCCCGAGATTCACTGGTGATCGGTTTCACCCAACAAGAGTTACTCGACAAGCTGGAACGTTTTCGTGACACGACGCGGTCTGACGCAGAGACTCGAGCCGAGTTTTTTCCTGCGGCGAGATCCTCGCGATATCCCGCAGGAGATACGCGCAGTTGGAAGTTACCTCCGGCTCGCGAGAAACTATCGTCCGTTGAATGTCTCGCCGACCACATCCGTCCGTGCCACTACCGACCGTACGACCCGCGTTTCATTTTCTGGGCGGATTGGATGATCGATTGGCCGCGAACTGAAGGAATGCGGCACCTGACGGAAGAGAATAACAATGTCGCGCTCGTCGTTCGCAGGCAACAGCTCCCTTCTCAAGAATGTTCCTTCTTTTGGGTAACCGCCGGTATAACGGTCGATGGAATCATCCGCTCCGACAACCGCGGTAACGAATCGGTCTTTCCACTTTATCTCCACCACGACTCCGCAACACAGCACAATTTCAGCTCCGACTTCGTGGAGCAAATTTCGCTCGCCACAAAAATGGCCTGGCGAAATAGCGACGATGGAAATTCAACACTGAATCCACAATCGATTTTGAGGTATATCTACGCCATATTCTTTTCACCCTCGTACCGCGAACGCTTTGCGGAAATGCTGCGGGTGGAATTTCCCCGCGTGCCAATCACAACATCGGCGACGACTTTCCAGCAATTGAGCCAATGGGGCGAGCAGTTGATCCAACTGCACTTAGCCAGCAGCGAGATCCCACAAACGGACGCGACACCGACGCAACACCTAACTGTTGCTGCCGGATTCCCAAAGTACATAAACGGCCATGTATGGATAAACAAAGAAATCTCCGTCGTTTCGATCCCCGCTGAAGTCTGGGAATATCGCGTTGGCGGTCATCAGGTCGCCAGGAAATGGCTCAAAGATCGGCGAAAGAGACTCTTGTCAGAAGCTGATCTTCACGCTTATCGAGAATGTCTGGGTGCTTTGAGCGACTCGATTGCAATTAGTAGCCAGATCGATCAAGTCATCGCGAGCAGCGGAGGCTGGGACGAAGATTTTCTCAGAGCGGACCCACCCGTCGAAAGTCTCGGTCAGTATTTCGTTGAATAATCTCCGGCAATTCGATTCGCACACCATTTCGGTTTAAGCGTCACTTGGTTCAAATCATCGAATAGTGTCAAACGACTGCACCTCTCACTTGCTCTTTGCAAAAACATCTTCCGAAAACGTCGCACGATTGGGTCAAGTCAGATTGTTTTACTAGTACAGGGTGTGATATCGTAGTGGGCTAACTAAGCACGACTAAGCTGGGCCTGAAGGAGCCAACCAACTGGCTCGACCCAACAATTCGTCCTCGGATCCGAATTTCTACTTCAAAGGACCTCAATATGAGTTCGCGTCGCAGTGCGTCACGGAAACTGTTCGCGTTTTTTTCACTCTTCATCACTTTCACAATAAGTAGCGCCATGGCAGGTGAGATCAAGAAAATCGTTACGGTGGAAGGGATCACCCAGTACCAATTGGAAAATGGCATGCAAGTCTTGCTGTTTCCCGATGATTCCAAACCGACGGTAACGATCAGTTTGACTGTGTTTGTTGGGTCGCGGCATGAAGGCTACGGGGAAGCGGGAATGGCCCACTTGCTTGAGCACATGCTATTCAAAGGTACTCCCACTCACTCGAATGTTCCCAAAGCTTTGCAAGATCGGGGAGCACAGTTTAATGGGACCACTTGGGTCGACCGCACAAACTACTACGAGACACTTCCAGCTACTGGCGACAACCTTGAATTCGCCATCAAACTGGAAGCCGATCGAATGATCAACAGTTACATCAAAGGGGAAGATTTGGCTTCCGAGATGACTGTCGTTCGCAATGAATTCGAGCGAGGAGAAAACTCGCCCTTCAGCGTTCTCATGCAACGGATCACTTCCGCCGCCTACGATTGGCACAACTACGGTCAATCGACGATCGGCAATCGCAGTGATATCGAACGCGTACCTTTGCCGAATCTGCGATCATTCTATCGTCGCTACTATCAGCCCGATAATGCGATGCTGGTCATCGCCGGTCGCTTCGACGCGGAAGATGCGTTGAAATTATCTAATCAACATTTTGGCGCTATTCCTGCTCCCGAGCGTCAATTGAACAAAACTTACACCACCGAACCTGCTCAAGACGGCGAGCGTTCCGTAACACTTCGTCGCGTTGGCGATGTCGGCCTCGTTGGAGCGGCTTATCACATTCCAGCTGGACCACACAACGACTTCGCCGCAGTTCGCGTTCTTAGCTACGCATTGGCCATGGAACCCGCCGGGCGTCTTTACAAAGGCATGGTCGAAACGAAGAAAGCGGCGAGTGTCGCTGGCTTCGCTTATCCTTTCCACGATCCCGGCTTGTTGATGGCATTGGCCGAGGTCCCCGACGACTCAAAAATTGAAGCGATCCGCGACGAGATGATCGATATTTTGGAGAACATCGGCGACAACAAAATCACCGAAGAAGAAGTTGCCCGAGCGAAACTAGCCATTCTCAAGGGCTGGGAAAAATCGATCGCCGAAAGCAGTCAGCTCGCCGTCGCTCTTAGCAACTGGGCCGCCCAAGGCGATTGGCGTTTATTCTTCCTCTACCGCGATCGAGTTGAACAGGTAACAGCGGCAGATGTAAATCTGGCAGCGAAAAAATACCTGACGCGAAATAACCGTACGTCGGGAGTCTACATCCCGACCGCAAAAGCAAGTCGAGCAGAAATCCCAGAAACGCCAAACGTGATCGATTTGGTCAACGACTACAAGGGACGCGAGGCCGTTGCCGAAGGCGAAAAATTTGACGCCAGTCCTGAAAATATCGAAACGCGAACCGAGCGAGGCAAATTGGCTTCCGGTATCGGGTACGCTCTATTGCCGAAGAAGACGCGCGGTGAATTAGTCCATGTACGACTCACGCTCCGCTATGGCAATGCAGAAAGCCTGCAAGGCAAAAACACTTTGGCCGATCTCCTGCCAACTCTAATGATTCGAGGTTCAAAAGACCTTGATCATCAGCAGCTGAAAGACGCGATCGACCAAAACAAGGCAACGCTTAGCGCCACCGGCAATCGAGGTTCTGCGACTTTCCAAATACAAACCAGACGCCAACAACTACCCGCAGTACTGGACATTCTTCGCCAAGTGCTTCGCGAGCCGCGACTAGACAAGGAGGAGTTGGAACTCGTCCGACGAGAACAACTGGCTAGTCTCGAGCAATACTTGAACGATCCTCGCACACTCGCCAGCAACGAAATGCGGCGTTCGTTGTCACCTTTCGACAAGAGCGACGTGCGTTATATCCCAACAATCGCCGAAGAAGTTGAACGCCTAAAAGCCGCGACCAACGACCAGATCAAATCGTTGTACAACGACTTCCTCAGCGGACAACATGGCCAACTCGCAATCGTTGGTGACTTCGATGCGGACGAGGTCAAACCCGTTCTCAATAAGATATTTGACGACTGGACGACGAAAAGCCCCTACGTCCGAATCGCTGAAAAACTATTTTCGGAGGTAGAGGGAGGCAAACGCCAAGTGCTCACTCCCGACAAAGCAAACGCATCCTACTACGCAGGACTCATGCTGCCGCTGAAAGATACCTCGGAAGATTACTCGCGATTGGTTATCGGTAACTTTGTCCTCGGTGGTGGTTCTCTCTCTTCCAGACTTGGTGATCGAGTTCGTCAAAAAGAAGGACTAAGCTACGGAGTCGGTTCGGGTTTCAGCGCCAGTGCGTTTGACCCCGTCGCAAGATTGACCATCGGAGCAATTGCAAACCCTGAAAACACTCCCAAACTTGTCTCCGTTATCGAAGAAGAAGTCACTCGCTGGATCAACGTTGGCATCACCGAGGAAGAACTTCAACGAGCGAAACAGGGCTACCTGCAATCCCAACAAGTGAGTCGTACAAACGACGGACGCTTGTCGGGTACGCTCGCTGGTACGATCCATTCAGGTCGCACAATGAAGTACTACACCGATCTCGAATCCCAAATCGCGAATCTAAAACTTGCCGAGGTCAACGAAGCCCTTAAGAAGCACCTAACACCGGGCAAGTTGATCATCGTAACAGCAGGTGATTTCGAGAAAGCTAAAAAGAAATAGTTTAACTCAATAACCGACGACACACGCGAACCACATTCATTCGATCACTGTCATATTCTCGAATATGGCAGTGTTGGAATGGACGGTAAATTGGGACGCATGATGAAAACTCGGCCTGAGCGAGTCCAGCAGCGAAAATTAGATTTGCCGATCATCATACTCGCTCTTCCCATGCTCTATGTGCTTAGCAGTGGTCCCATCTTGGGGCTCGCTTTCCTACTTCGCGAGTCCACCGGATGGGATGGCTGGTACTCAGTCATGTATTTGTACTTCCCGATTATTGCTATGGGACACGGTAACCCGATTGACTTCTACATCGAATGGTGGGTTGTCGATGTCTTCCATACTGTGGGACCGGGCTGACATTGCCCGCAGAATTCCCCCCAATTTCCAGGCTTCTCAACGGCATGTGAAATTTTGCTAGCAATTGAGAATTACACTCTCATTCGCCGCATTTCCTGGCCGATGAGACCTTATACCCACCTCCTACCCTCCAGGAATCGCTTCCGAATTGCTCGACGTGCTAGCACACCTCACCTCGAAGCGACCTTGTCGGGCTTGATTCGACGACGGTACATTACTGAGTCCAAGGATGGACCAAAACCGTCAGTAGCGTCGGCAACTTTGTTTCCAACGAAACTTTGGCCACGCTGTAACACATCAAACAAGAGTACAGGATGTACAAGCTCTTGATGTTTCGCTCTACGTGTTTACTCAGCGCAATTCTTTTCTTGCCAGCGATCGTAATGGCAGGCGAGGGCGACGAGCGTTTTCGCGAAGGGTACCAACATTACAATCGCAGTCGCTGGAAGGAAGCCGCCGATTCGTTCGCCACCTTCACGACGAGTTTTCCCGACCACTCCAACGCAGCCGTTGCGAGTTTCTTTCGCGCCGAGTCTTTGCTGCAACTCAAAGACCACCAGGCCGCTGGCCAGCAATACGAGCAGTTCTTAGTTCAACATCCCGGTCATCAATACCAGCGGCATGCCGAATTCCGAGTTGCCGAGACGGCTTTTCTATCGGCACGATTCACCAAGGCCGAGCTTGAATTGCGCCAGTTCCAGCGACGCTATCCGGACACCGAACTTATCAACTACGTAATGGTGTATCTCGGCGAAACTCAGTTAGCACTCGGAAAGACGGAGCCGGCGGAAGGCACCTTCCAACGGGCCCTCGAACAATTCTCCGACAACGACCTTGGCCCTCGATATCAGCTAGGCTTGGCCCGCGCCCTCCTGGCCCAAGACAAGGAAGAGGGCGAACAACTTATCGCCAAGATATTCACAACATTGTCTACCGATTTGGTCGATGACGCGATGTTCGCAAGAGCATCATACAAATACCGCCACGAGAGCTATGTGGAATGTGAACAGATCTGCCTCCAGATCATCCAAGACTTTCCCAAGTCCGATCTGCGCCCGCAAGTGGATCACCGACTCGGCACCGCAATCGCCGAGCAAGGTCGTTACGAGGAGTCAGCAAGACTTTTGGTTGCAG
>JBLHLE010000241.1:0-8215 GCA_047620805.1 Pirellulaceae bacterium | reverse complement strand
AACAGGCGGACTCTCGTCCAGCGAAACGCCGGATGTCTCGCAATGGTCAGTGATGATTCCCAAGAACCGCACACCGTAAGTCTCCAGTTTCTGTTGGCCAACTCCGTTGATCAAACGCAGTGCCTCCACTGTCGAAGGGCGTCGCCGAGCCATGTCTCGCAACGAGGCGTCACTGAAAACGACGTAGGCCGGAACCTGCCGTTGTTTGGCTTCGGTTTCCCGCTCGGTTCGAAGCAACTCGAATAGCGTTTTGTCGACGCCTTCCCAAGACGTTGTAGCTGTTTTTTTGGGTCGAGACGGTGTGGCTCGGAGTGGTTGGGTCAAACGAGGTTTCGCTTCGCCTCGCAACAATTCTCGCCCTGCGTCCGTGATCTTGACGATGTTGTATTCACCGGATTTGATCAGGAAATCCTGTCCGATCAACTGCTCAACCCAAGTCCTAACGTCTTGTTTGTTGGCCGTGTCCAGCAGACCGTACGTGCTGACTTGGTCATGCTTGTTTTGAAGAATTCGTTTATCCCGAGACCCGGTTAAGACCTGGGCGACGTAGTCCGCCCCAAATCGCTGATCGACTCGGAACACGCAAGACACAATTTTCTGTGCAAGCGTGAGGGGATCATCTACTAGTTCAAGGTCGTCGAGACAAACATCGCAGGCGTCGCATGACTCGAGCTTGAGGACTTCGTCGAAATGCGCCGCAAGGGCCACGTGTCGACAGATCAATCCGTTACAGAATTTGCTAATCCCATCCAGGGCCGAGATCGCCGCGTCGTATCCAGAGCTATCATTCGAAAGATCGATCAGGCGTTTCCAAGTCACATAGTCACCGCCATTGAAGAACAACCAGCACTCGGCATCGAGGCCATCTCGCCCTGCCCTGCCGCTTTCTTGTTGATAAGCTTCCAGTGATTTTGGCATCGACGCATGAACCACAAACCGAACATTAGATTTGTCAATTCCCATTCCAAACGCGACGGTCGCGACAATGATTTTGATGTCTTCATGTAGGAACGCGTCTTGGTTTGACTTGCGTTGGTCCGCCGAGATTCCAGCGTGGTAAGGCAGCGTCGAAAAGCCCAGCGAATTAAGGGCCGCCGAAGTTTTCTCGACGTCTTTGCGACTGATGCAGTAAACGATTCCAGATTCAGATTCGTGTTTTCGCAACACGTCGACGATTTGATCCAGTCCTGGTTGTCGGCGGCGAATTTGGTAATTCAAATTCGAGCGTCGCATCGAACCGACCAGAACCTCTGGGTTCTCGAGCCCCAGCTGTTGCAGGATGTCGCCGCGAACTTGCTCCGTCGCGGTCGCGGTGTAAGCATGAACGGAGGCGGTCGGGAACTCAGTCTTGAGGATCTTTAGGCCGCGGTATTCCGGCCGAAAGTCATGTCCCCATTGGCTCACGCAATGGGCTTCATCGATTGCAAAGAATCGAACGTTGGCTGTTTTTAGCATCGACTTGCAGGACGACGTCAATAAACGCTCGGGGGCGAGATACAGCAGCTGCAGGTTTCCGCTCCGAACGTCTTCCAGAATTTGTGACTCTTCGGCTGACGTCAGCGAACTGTTGAGAAAAGCGGCTTTGATGCCGCAGCTAACCAGCGAATCGACTTGGTCCTTCATCAACGAAATGAGTGGCGAGACGACCACACCCATTCCATCTCGGCAAACGGCGGGAGCTTGGAAGCAAAGTGATTTGCCGCCTCCAGTCGGGAACACGACCAGCGAGTCACGATCCTGCATGACGGCCTGCATGGCTTCGAATTGCAGATCTCGAAAGCTGTCAAATCCCCAATAGTGCCGGAGGGAATCGGCTAATTTGGATTGGACGTCAGCTTGAGAAGTTTGGTCGGGCGCGGTGGGTTGGGTGCTCATGGATATCGTGTTTTCCTGGATTGGTCAGGAGCGAACCTTGGGAACCATGCAGTCGATCCAACGTGAATCGTGCGTTGAGTGTTGTAATGTACACTATTTCGAGTCGTCGTGAAGTGGGCCGCCATGTTTCGCAGAAATCGAGGGCTTTTTAAGCAATTTGCGGAGAGTCAAGTGCCCAATCGCCTGTTGGCGATCAAAGTAGCAGGCACAGGCCCTGTGCCGCCTGTTTTTTAATATTACACAGGACTCTCGCAGGTCTAGCCGGTCACTAGTAGGAATGTGATACACGTTGTTTAACGATTCCTGGTTTTGCGACACGATGTCGAACATACAACTGTAGTACGACTCAGGCGGACGGATTCGCGGTCCTCCTTTGCGACGCATCCCTTTTGTTCAGCTGAAGAATGTTTTGGAGCAATGATGGTGGCGCAGCCGCGCGGACTCCCTGCTCGGTCTGCCGCGAAGTAGCGCGTTCCTTATTATCGCTTATTGTCGATATTCGCGGGCACTCTTCTCACACGGGACTGCCCGCGAATCACGCTAACGGGCGCGAATTCTGCGAGGTCGGCTGGTACTTTTTTGGAAGGAGACATCTCACTCTGGTTAATCGGGGGTGGTTGCCTAACATGGTTGGTACGTAAGGTCGTGGCTGTCTTTTGGAAAGGTTTTCGGGAGGCAGCGTCAATCGCTTCGGTCGGGTTCCCGCGATTGCAATCCCGCGAACGGCTTCGCTGTTTGTTGAGGGGCATGGGTGTTGGTATAATTTTCTTAGTTCGATGTCGTTCTTTTCCGTTGAGAACGGCGACGTAAAAACCTCCTGTGTGATCTACCGTGGCACTGAATCAAATCCTGCTCTACTTGCTTGCGGCATTCCTCGGTGGTGTGGTCGCAATTGCTGCGCTGCTAATTGCGTTCGCGCTATCAACTCGCTCTAGCGGTGGCCTTCTTTCCGTCCACTTTGGCGGCGGTGGCGGGGTCACGATTTACAAAGATCTTCGATTGCTTGAATCGGGAGTCCGCGACGGCAAGCTGTACGTCAAATACGAGAATGTCGGTGATACCGAGACGACCACGGCCTGTTTCAAGGTCAAGGTTTATACTGATGGCGATCGTTTAATCGGCGAATCTGAGGAGTCGACCTACGACACAACCGCGCCCGGAGCCACCAACGAGAATATCATCGAATCTGAATCTTTATCCGAGCTCCTTGCTGACTCAAGCAATACGACCAAGGTAATGCTGACTTACGGCTACGTCGAATAGTACTTCACTGGTCTTGTATTAGTGATTTTAATTAAGGGCCCTCGGCACGTCTTCGCCGTTTGTTCCCGCCTTGCTGGGGTGGTAAAATTATCTCTTGTTCCAACCGTTACTTGATGTCAGGGGCGGTGACGTAAAAACCTCCAGTAAGCCGCTCCTAGTTAATGGCAAATCCGTACGAATCCCCGAATAGCTCGCTGCAACCTGCTACGGCAGCGCCGTATTGGTACGTTTTGTTCTACCAACTCTATGGTCCTTTGTGGTGGATCGGCACAGCTCTCATTGCCGGTAGCTGGTTCAACATCGTTTCACCAACCATTGGCTGGGTCGGCTTTGGCCTTGCGGGCGCCGCCGCACTTGGTTCGTACGTACTGCCGTCACTTGCTGGCGTCAAACCTGAAGATTGCGTCGTCCTTGACTCTCGCCTCCTGAAATCGAAAGGCGAGGCTTACTCTAGCGCGATGGATCGTTTTTCTGCTGGCGCTACTCTCATGTTCGACGGGGTTGCGTTTGGTTTCCGCCCAGACAACCAGATTGCCTGTGGTGTGGTTGCACAATCGCCCAACATCAATGAGTCCGAAGCGCTCGACATCGCCGACCACGCCCAATCGGTTTTTGATACTCTTACCCAATCGTCGCCAGAATTCGCCACTGCGGTTGCTGGTCAAGCATTTCGCATTTCTATCATGTCTAGCATGGACGCGAATGCCACTGAATTGTATCGCGTGGTGGATGGCACCTTGGAATCGCCGGGCTGACGGGGTGGCTAACATGGTTTTTTCGCAAATTCATTTCGGGATCACTTTCCATGTTTCGTAACGCGGGATTTAATTGGTAAACTGTCTGGCCATTCAGAGTCAGCCGCCTCGTTCACGGCGGTGATGTAAAACCTTCCGTTATAAGCTCTGCCGGATTATCTATGACCACCAACCGAATCGTCGCCGGTATGCTGTCGGCTGTGTTGTTGACGTTACTCGGGTGGTCAGTTTTTGCTGGTGTTGGTGACCTTCGGACTTGGATCATGCTTGGCGTCGGTGCTACGCTCGGAGTAATGTACACTGCATTCGGTCGTATCCCCGATTGGATCGTTGACTACAGTGGCGGCTCCATCACAGGGGACGATGATCCGTCCAACATTTCCCCGTGGATCTACTTGCCTATCCTGTTTGGCGTCATCGCCGTGGCGGTCATCGCATTCGTCGTTGTTCTACGCTTTCTCTAGGAGTGCCGGTCGCACAATAATGTTTTTGCGCATTGTCGTGGCTTCGTTGTTTAGGCGTCGTTTGCGCTGCAACTTCAATATCAACAGCTTTGGTCGGGTTCCCGCGATTGCAATCCCGCAAACGCCATCGCTGTGTGTTGACGGGCATGGGTGTTGGTATAATTTTCTTAGTTAAATGTCGTTCTTTTCCGTTGAGAACGGCGACGCAAAAACCCTCGATGTGCGAACGAAGAATGTCCAAGTCCTCTACGCTCGATTGGCGAGCAATCATCATCGCGTGTCTGGTTTCACTCGTTGGGCTCGTTGTAATTGGATTCGTATGGGGAATCATTGGGTTTGCTCTATACGCTACTGCCGGTGAAGAAGGCATTGATACTATCTCTCAGGGCATTTTTGGAAACGTCATCGGAATCTTTCTTTCACTAATTCCCATCGTGATCGGTGCCGTTTATCTGACGCGATGTGTTTCCGACGAAATTGGAAAACATTGCCTTGTGTTTGGAGTTGTTTCGCTGGCGTTAACGGTAGCGCTCGCATTGGCGTACGAGGATTTTGGCTTCGCTTGGAATGACATCGTCTACTACCTCGCGATTGTTCCGACTGCGTTACTGGGCCAGTTCATTGGTGAACGCATTTAGCGGTGGCCAACACAGCATTTGCCGCAGTGGCACTTCGTACACGCCTTCGTTTTCATTCGAGGTGCGGTGGTGTAAAGTAACGTCAAATTGATCGACGTTTTGCGCTTCGTTCGGGGCTTCGTCTGAAAAACCGTCCGTTGGGCAACCTAACCGAGTGAGCTGCCATCCAATTCTCGATACGCAGGATCTTGATTTCCATCGTCGCAATTGCATCATTGCTCGCTGCGTATTTACTGCTTTCTACTATGATCGACCCGTTCGACAAACAACGATTCGACGCCGACTCACCCGCGGGCTATTGGATCAAATTCTCGCCAGCGTTTTCCTGTTGATGGATCGTCACCGGCCAACCAGGAAACTGGTTCGACTTCTTGCCATCGGTTGCGTCGACCAAGAACCGAAATGCTTCTAGGTAATAAGTTTTCGCTTGTGTGTTGATCGTGACCATTCCCAGCCCGCTACCTTTCTGATGAGCCAACTCATAACGATTCTTTTTGGTTCCGACTTCGGGGTTTCCAACGGCATAGACGTAAACCAAATTGCCGAATCCATCGACGAATTCACCGGTGTTGGGCAACCCATGCTTCGGTCGATTTTCGTGAGTCATGCCCGATTCATCGGGGAGCCACCAGCGCGGGTAGCCAGCCGAAATAGCGGGTGTGCAAAATGACCAGCAGCTATCTCGCTGCTCGTCCACGCCGTATTGAACAAGCGTTGTCAAATGCTGATCACCGTTGATATGCAAAGGCATTCCTGGGCGAAGAATATTAATTGCGTTGTTGCGTGGCGTCTGTGGCCAAGCACCGGAATCCAGATCGCCCTTCAGGTAACCATTTTTTTTCCCGTGATGCGTCGCCACACCTGCGAACACCGTCTGGCTCAGCAAGACTTTCATCTTGTGACCGCGCCAGTCATCGGCCCAAAGTTTGAGGAAATCCTCCTGACGTTGGCCCAGCAAGACCAGTCCGGGTTGATCCAGAACGGTCGTGTCAAAGTTCTTGTCCGGCACATGGTCCGCCCGCCCTCCACCGGTATCAACACGATCGGGACCGCTCTTGAACTGCCTGTCGGAAATGATTGCGAAACTTACATCCCCATAAACCATGTCGCCATAGTAGACGCTGATGTTTTGCAGAACAGGAGTTGGATCGTAATAGTCAGGATGATGGGCCGCATTCGTTTTGTGGACTACGTTGATCATTCGTGCTGGTTCGCGGTATCCGCCTTTGCTCGAAGCACCTCCACTAGTCGAAGCCATCGGAGCCCCTGACTCCCCCCAGATGTTCCCTTGGAAAACATCGTGGTCGTCTGGAAGGCAAACCGTTGGAGCGTTCTTCATGGCGTGCCGAAACGACCACCCGTGCATGTAGTACTTACGCAGGTAGTTTAAAATCGCTCGGTCGGCTGGATCGCGAATCAGTCCGTATCCCCCGTGGTTCTCGTATAGTTGGTCACCCGAAAAATAGAGCATGTCAGGATCAAGATTGATCAAGTTCTCCGCCACCGGGGCGTAGGGGAACCCGTAATCCTTTTGACATGTTAGTGCCCCCAGGCGAAGAGGTCTGCCAACAGGATTCGCTTTGATGTTTCCTTTCCAAACCGAATCCGTTGTGGAGCCACTACGATGCAGTTCTCGATAGACGACTTTGTAAGGTGTCTCGGTTTTTTCATCCCAATTCGCAATCCGAAAAGTCGCCGTCCAAGCCTCTTCATCCAGTTCCGCCGTGCCCAGTGATCTCCATTGTCCGTTTTGTAGGACGTAAAGCTCGATGTCTTTGTTATCCTCTTTGCCAAGTGGCCCCGTCAACGCACTGAGCTTCATCACAAAGCCCTCGTCAGAGCGAGAATCGGACAAGGTGTACATCGACCAAAGAATCGGACCGAATTTATTTGCCTCGGACACCGTGAACGCATCGCCTCCTACGGCCCAGTCGTTGAACCGATATCGTCCGCCTACATTCGTTTTTCCCTTGCTTCCCTTGCCGTAATTATTAACCAGTGCGACGTTGCCAAGCAAGGATTGGCCAGCCACCAAAGCCGACAGGCGTCCAACCTCGGCGCCCGCTGCGTTGACTGCGACCAACGTCAAATCGTATTGACCTCCCTTTGGTTTGCCTGTCAGTTTCAAGGTCAGATTAGTCGGGTTGGCTAAACCGTCAAAGGCCTGCGACGAACGACCGACGACCAACTTACCGTCGATCACGCCTGCCACGATACCGCCACTTGAAAAAGCATTGCTCCGGTGCTCGTTCAAGTCGCTACGGATCCCTAATTCGAAACCTGCACCGTGGTCCTGTTGCTTGACCTCGATTTGGCTGAGCACAACGGACATCTCCAACGCGCCCAATGGATTGGCGAATTGATGGGTCAGCAAGTGAATGTTTCGGTTTCTCGCCGGCAACAAACATTCTGCAGCTCCATCAACGACTTGCCAGTCTTCCATCGGATTGGACCAGCAGTCGCCGCTCAACCAAACTCGGTCGTGCGTATCGGTCCAGGAAACCAACGTCTGATTATCTGGCAAGTTGCCAGTTTTGAGTTCGATCGTTTTCGAAAGCACTTCGTCGGCGCCGGTGACAGTACGCAGTCCTAAACAAGCGCTGCCGAGTCCAAGGATTTTCAGAGCAAGTCGTCGGGTCAATGATGGCATTTGGCTATTTCGTTAAAAGGGCAATTCGTTTTAGCTTGTCGTCGAGGTTTACTTCGCGAACCCAGGATTCAAGAAACTAGATACACACGAGTTGAGTCATTTTAGTTTTAGGCTTACCTTCGAGTCGGAGTAAACAATTGAAAACTGCGTTCCATCGTTGGCAGCCATTTCATGGCTCAGGTTGTCGAAAGTGCCAGTGATGTTTTTTGCTGTAAGTAATGTGTAAGACTTCCCCGTAATTGGCTTGAAACCCTCAAGAAAAGTGACGTGAAGGTTGCCCGCGAGCGTCGCTCTACCGTTGACTTGAATCGACGAATGGCTGTCAGCCTGGAAAGTCAAGTTGAGAGCAGCGTCTTTCGACTGGCGATAGTCGTCACTGATTACGAATTCGGGTTGATTGTCTCCGAAGACTTTAATCGTGCCGTTGTTATGAACCGTGGTATTGATCAATCCAAACCCGACTAGTTCAGATCCCGGCAGGACATCGATCCATCGAAGGGAAGAAACCGTTCCGCCGTTGACAAACAGGGCGGCATTGGAAGCGATCCGAATTTCGTTGCGTCCAGTGAG
>JBLHLE010000240.1:0-8226 GCA_047620805.1 Pirellulaceae bacterium | reverse complement strand
GCATCTAAGGACGTAGGCAGGTCCGGTTTTCGGCCGAGGATCTCGCGCTGGTGATTGAAATTGATCCCCAGCTCTTTGCGGACAAACTCAAGCGATGCTTGTGGATCGCGATTGTAAGTCAACAGTGCCTGTCGATAGCGAATCTCTTGAACGCGGTTGGTGTATTTGTAACGAGCGATCCAGAGGTTCAACAGGTCGTCAACTTTGTCGTACTGTTCGTTATTTTGATAATGGAGACAATGATAGTAATAGTAGTCCTCCGTGCCAGGTATCAGCTGTTTCAGAACTTCCTCCCGGTTCGGGGCGAGTGCGAAATCTTCGATATAGTCAATCTCGGCAGCGACCGATCGGCCGATGTTGATCGCCGCAAGGACACAAACCGTCAAGCCACACAGAATCATTCGCAAACGTAACATTGGTTACACCTTAAAATTCAAAAGGTTTAGAAGGAAATCGGGATAGCGAGCGCCCGGCAATTGTACCCCCGCATGGCGGCCAGATACAAATCATCGCGGATTCCGGAGAGATAATTCCTCGGCTATGGGGTACGACATCCGAGAGAATCAACTTTTCTGGCCGTAATGGCAATTCGATCCATCGTCGCGACCAAATCGGCTTGTGAAGTGTGGATTTGAAAACTCCGTGGTTGCGTTGATTCAATCGCAAGAACATGGGTCAGTCGGCATAATCGTCAAACGGGATTCGTTCACGGCATTTTAGCGGCCAGACGATTTCGTCGCCACCACGTCACATGTAAGTTGTAACTTGCGACTTGCCACTATCTCACCTGTCAGCGGACTCAGTGGTGAGTTTGTTGTCGTTCACGATACCTGCCTCGCCGGTTAGCGAGACGACTTTGCAGTTTGGGTCATTGGAGATCGCGGTATTGCCGTAAACGTCTGCGGGCTCGCTGGGATCATTAATCGCGAATGCAGTAGCGTGGAAATTGCTCACCGTGTTTTGGGACGCGATAATTTGGGCTTTGGTGGCATGCAAAGCGTGCCGCCAGCCGTGAACCCTGTTGGCGGTCATGGTTACGTCGGAGCCTGCTAGTGCCCAGATTGCAAAGTTTGGTGGCCCGCCGCGTCGCAGGGACGTACCGGAAAACTCGTTGTTGTCAGCGCGTACTTTACCGGCCGCGCGGATCCCTGCGACTCCGCCGCCGCGTATTACGTTGTCGGTAAACGAGGCGTCGGCGCCTGCAAACACCATTACGATCGGCGGCAAGCCACCTTCCCGCGATAGTTCATTGCCAGATAAATTGACGGTCCAACCTGGGTTGATTCCGATGGCGACCAGTGCGTTGTCGATGACTCGGTTGTTAATCACGGTCGAGCGTCCTGCTTCGCATGCGGCGAAACCGATTCCCGCGGTCTTGTTATGGTGGCAATGATTACCGATTAATACCGTCACGGCATCGCTTTGTTGACCGATGCCAACTAACTCGTTTTCGTAACATTCATTGCCGATGATGGTCGGAGTCGCATGGGTTCGCGAGCCGATCCCGGCGAGTTTGTTTTTGTAGCAGCGGTTGTTGCGAATGACGGGCGACGCTTCTTCTCGCGTGCCGATGCCGGCCATGTCATTCTGATAACAATCGTTGTTCTCAATGATCGGCCGCGTGTTCCCGCCGCTCCGTGTGCCGATGCCCGCGCGGCGATTCTGGTAGCATTTGTTGCCCCGCACGATTGGGCAAGCACCTTCGCTGATTCCAATTCCGGCTCGAATGTTCTCGTAGCAGACGTTGTTAATGACCAAGGGGCTGGCGTCCTCGTGCCCGATTCCCGCGTAGAAGTTTTCAAAACAGATGTTCTCTTCAATCAGCGCGGAAGATTTTTGCATCGAGCCGATTCCGCCGCCCATGTTGCGATAGCAGACGTTGCGGTATACGTGTGGAGAACAATGTTTGGACTTCCCGTTTTGGATCGCGATGCCGGTGTAGCCAGTGTGATGAACAATGTTGTTCTTGATCGAGCAAGCAACGCCGGTTACACCTATGCCCGGCGTCCCAGGTGCCCCGATGGGCTCGTGGGCCTGTTCTTCGCCTTGCGTGGCATGATGTTTTTCCCATTCCGAGTCGTCGTACAGTCCGACGTTTGTTACGGTGAATCCATCGAGCGTTGAATCTTGTGCCATCGAGACACCAGCTCCATTTTCACCAGTTTCTTGTCCACCAGTTCCCTTTTGATTGGTTCCTTGTCCATTGGCTCCGCCGCCATCAATCGTGGTCGCCTCGGCGCGTTTCAAACCCAACTTGCCTTTCGCATCGTCGCCCGCACTTTTCACCGTGATACCGCGTTTCATGACGATGCGTTCGCGATAGACGCCTGGGGCGACTATCACTGTGTCGCCGGAGTTCGAGGCATCGATTGCGGCTTGAATGGTTTTGTGATTCTTCGGTACGTGCAACATTGCCGCGCTGGAAGTCGAAACGCTAACGGCCAGCAGGCCAGTCGCTAACAAGAATTTGCGAAATTGCGAAGTGAGCATTTGAAAGCCTCTTGAGTCAGTGGACGGCGGTTTACTGTTCTGGCTGCCGCAATGGCACTCATTCGAGTGTGACAATCACGTCGCCTACATTATATTGAAATTTGACGGGCAGGTCCCGCTCAATAGCGAGTAATTTGAAAGGTGAATTCAGTCAGAGGGGAGAGTTTCATTCGCAGGGGAGAGTATTGAAAGTCGCGACCCGCATAGCGATAAGTTAGACGCTCGTGATCGAGTCCAAGAGAGTGCAGGATTGTTGCGTGGAGATCGTGTAGATGCAATTTGTCGGATACTGATTGTAGGGCAGGTCGGCGTCATCAGCCGATGACGTCTGACTCTGCGCTCGCGCGTGGGTTAGTTTTGCCAGGATGAACAAGGCAAATGCCGCGATACGCGCAAATCGGCTCATGGACGCTACCTTGAATTATTTCATGGGTGCGCCTGAAATTATAGCAAATCGCTAGGATGTCGTCCCCAGAGATTTCGAGGTGTTTCAATTCGCCCCTTATCCGCGGCGGACAATGTTTTTGAGGCGGCTAAGACGGCAACGAAACAGCAGCAATCGCGAGGAGTGCCCGCGATTGCTGTCGATAATCGTAGCTGGACGCCCGCTTAGAACGAGAAATCGCCGGAGTTGATCGAGGCGACATCCTCTGCACCGAAACGTAATGCGTCGATCGCACCGCCACCGACCAGGGTGTCAATATCTCCATCTCCCGCGGCGATCGCGCCCGCGTTTGTGTAGAGACGCGACGAACCAGTGGAGGGACCTGTCCATTCGGAAAGCAGCAGAAGAAGGGAGGCTTCAATTGCTTCATTGGCAGCGATTCCATCGGCTAATCGATCGAAGTTAGTTTGGCCGTATAGCTGATCAACTCCCTCGCCACCGATCAGTAAATCTTCCCCGCGATCACCGCGAAGTAGGTCATTTCCTTCGTTGCCGATCAAGACATCGTTACCGGCGCCGCCAAAGAGAATGTCGTTGCCAAAGCCACCGACGAGAAGGTCTGGCCCGTTGCCACCCACAATCTGGTCATTGCCAATGGCCAAGCTGTCATTGAGGTCATCGCCTATCAGCACGTCCGAGCCGGATCCACCTATCAAATAGTCGTTGCCATCTTGGCCGACGAGAGTATCGTCACCACTGCGAGCTGAAATGCGGTCGGAACCGGAACCCCCGTAGACCGTGTTGTCGCCTTCTCCGGTAAGCAAAGTGTCGTTGCCAGCGTCTCCGAATAGCGTGTCGCTGCAAACACCTCCGGCAATGTAGTCGCGACCATCGCCGCCGTGTAACTCGCCACATTGCGACAAGTTTCCGGAAATCGACATCGTATCGTTACCGCCCTGGCCGTAGGCAACGATGGTGCCCGTTACTGCGAAGGGGCCAAAGAACTGGTTATTAATTCGCGTCAGAACGCGGTTGCCACCCCCGTTGGAAAGTACCAGTCGGTCTGGCCCATCGGTCATCGAGATGAATAGGTCGCCTGCATTGAACGGCTGGCCGTCAAAGACAAACGTTTCAATTCCCGTCCAAACAACGTCCAGGTTGGCACCGGCTGTGCCGCCGGACGAAAATGCTCCGTCCGTCGTTGCGGGAAATACGATAGGCGGTTGAGTATTGTTGAGGTTGAGCACCAAGGTGTCGCCTGTGGGCAGCACGGGATCTTCACCGTGAACGACGATATTGGTAGTTTGGTTGGTCGTCATCTCGAACCTGTCGTCGCCCGCGTTTCCGGTAACGTCTATCGACGTAATAGACCCGCCACTGGCGGCATTCATGTCGATACTGTCGTCACCACTTCCAAGTGACAAGTCGAGGCTGGACAATCCTGTGTGGGTTAAAGTGCCGCCTTCAAGTAGTCCCGTGATTTGAGTCGTTGAAACGACGATCGTATCCCCCGTTGTGTCGGCACCGTCATCGACCGTCAGCGTATTGGTACCGGACCCAGCTTGGATATCGATATTTCCACCGCCAAACCCGTTGAGCACAATATTGTCGCCGTCAGTTGATCCGACGATGAGGATATCGGCAGCCGTCGCCGTCGTCGAACGCAGCAGTTGCCCGTTTACGAGGATATCGAGATTGCCAATCGTCACATTTAGTTGGATCGTATCCGCGCCAGGAATTGCACCGGGTGTAACGGGGGCGGTTACGCCGGGCGGTAGCGTCGCAGGTGAGAAAACAAAGTTATGGTTCGTATTTATCTCAATCGCGTCGCTACTGGTAACGGAAATCGTCACGATTGCCGCGTCAGTTCCGCCGTCGCCATCGGTGATGGTATAGGAGAACTGGTCGTTCAGTGTTTCGCCGGCGCTCAGCGCCTGTAGCGCGGCAGCATTGGTTGCATCATAAGTGAACATGCCGTTCGCATTCAAGGAGATAATCGCACCGTGCATTGAAGTGCCGACGTATGGCGATGTTCCGTTCACCCCATTGAGGTGCGTGACGACGAGTGGGTCGTTAACACCGGCGGGATCGGTGTCGTTGGATAGTACACCAGGTCCGGCGACGACAAGAATCACGTCCTCGTTGGTTGTATAGCTATCAACATTCGCTGTTGGTGGCACGTTGTCGACAGTGACCTGGAAGGTTTGCATTGCCACTCCAACATTGCCATCGTCGACGCTAACGGTCACCGTATACAGGCCGTTATCGCCATAAGTGTGGCTGCCATCGAAAGAGAATTCGTTGGGCGCGCTAGGTGCCGAGCCAGCCGCGTCCAATGTTGGCGTCGGGGAGTCCGACAGCGTGCCGTCGCCCCAGTTTATCGTTACGATATGCGTATCGGACAGGTCCAGATCAGTAAACTCACCGATGTTTGGAAGTGACAAAACTGAACCTTCGTCGATGTTTTGATTTGCGACTACCGTAAGCACGGGAGCGTCGTTGGCACCGTTGATCGTAATCGTGGCAGTCGCCGTGCTGGTAACTCCACTCGTATCCGAAACCGTATAGGTAAATGTGTCGGTTGCAGTTTCGGTCGTCGCCAGCGACTCAAATTGTCCATTGGGATCGTAGCTGAAGCTGCCATCTCGGTTCAGCGTCACGTTACCCCCTTCGGTCGACGTGATGGAAGTCGAAGCTGGCGGAGTGGCGAAGTCTACCGAGATGTTATCCAAGTCGCCGCTGAAGTTCAATCCACCCGAGCGGCTGCGGAACATGGCTCGCGCTTCAAACGGATTCAGGCCAGCGACAAACACGTTGTTTTGAACGACAACCGGTGCGGCCGAGAATCCGTAGACGTCTGGGGTCAGCGTCACGGTGACGTTGGATCCACCGGCGACGGGTGTAACTTCGATTCGAGCGTAGTGGAAATCGCCAGCGTCCAAGTCGACGGGGTTGGCGTTAGAGTTGGCAACGGTGGTTCCGTTCCAGTGAATTGAAATGTGGTTTTCCGTGGCCGCTGGATGCAGGTCGAATCCAACACCAAACACGCCTGTTGAATTCGGCTCTTCGGCAGTGAAATTCGGACCGTTGCCCGTGACGCCGTAGGTCGCAGTGGGAATTAGCGCGAATGCGAATCCGTCCGCTGCCGCGGCGACCGAGGTGGCGCGGAAGTCGAATTCTGCGACGACGGTGCCAAACACTCCGCTGTGCGTCTGGTCAAATGCAATAGCATTGTTCTGATTGTTGGTGCCGTCGGTGGTTAGTCGGAGGAAGCTTCCCGTCGGACCGCCAGCGTTGACGGCAGCTGCGGGACCCGTTCCAACTTGCTCCAGCGTGAAACTGGTTCCGGCTGCATCGAAATCCTGACGCGTTACCGTCGATGCCGCGGTCACGACTGTCATTGTGTCGTTCAAGTCGTCGTCGGTGTCATTGGCCAATACGCCGTTCACTGCAGCGAGGTTGAACGCGGTGTCCTCGTCCGTCTGGTAGAGTCCGGGCAGCGGAGGAGTGGGATCGTTATTGGCTGTCGGATCGCTATTTTCGCCGTGCACGAAGATGGTCATCGTTCCGGTATTGCTGACTGCCGATCGCATGTCGGTCGCAGCATAGGTAAACGTGACCGTCGCTGATTCTCGGCTGCCAAGACCATCGAAGTCGCCGTTGGGGTCGAAGGTGAAGGTGCCGTTGCCGTTGTTAACCAAGTTGCCAAGTGCGGGAGCCGCGGTGACGTTGTACGTCAGAGTAGTTTGGTCGTCTTCGGCGTCGATGTCGTCTGCGGGGAATATCGACGTGATCGTGGCGGATGCGAAGAGTGAGAGTTGCTCGTCGTCGGCAACCGGGGCGTCGTTGACTCCGTCGATTTGGATCGTCGCGGTCGCTGAATCACTAGCGATTCCATCGGTGACGGAGTACGTAAACGTGTCGGTGTCCACGCCGCCAGCGTTCAGCGTTTCGAACTGGCCGTTCGGATCGTAGTCAAAGGAGCCATCACTACTCAGTGTTACAACGCCAAATTTTGTCGACGGCACCGTAGACGAGGTAAGCGTTGAGAAGTCGACATCGATATTGTCCAGGTCGGCACTAAAGTTCAACCCGCCGGTTCGACTACGGAACATGGCTCGCGCTTCGTACGGGTTGAGTCCGGAGACGAATACACTACTGTGTACGACTGTATCGCCACCGCCGGCACCGAACACATCGGGGGAGAGTGTCACTGAAACATTCGATCCGCCGGCAACGGGTAAGATCTCGATCTTGGCGTGGTGGAACAGTCCTGCGTCCAAATCGACGGGGTTGGCATTGGCGTTGGCAATGACAGCTCCATTCCAGTGAATTGAAATATGGTTTTCCGTGGCAGCTGGATGGAGATCGAAGCCGATCGCGAAGGTATCGGGTACGTTCGGCTCTTCGGCAGTAAAGCCCGGGCCGTTGCCAGTCGTGCCATAGGTGGCAACTGGAATCAGTAGTAACGAAAATCCGTCTGCCGCTGCCGCTGCGGAAAGGGCCCGGAAATCGAATTCGGCGGTAACGGCGTCGAACGGTCCAAGGTGAGTTTGATCGAATGCGATGGCGTTATTCTGATTATTGACGCCGTCCGTGGTGAGACGGAGGAAATCGCCTGAGGGGCCAGCCTGTGTCGAGGCGCCAGGCGTTGTGCCGGATTGTTGGAGGGTAAAGCCTGAGCCACCTCCGTCAAAATCTTGAGTGGTATTGGTCGAGGGGAGAACTACACTCAACGGTTGCTGGCCCAGTCGCACGTTGTCGAAATTCGTCTGCCCGCCGTTGGAGCCCAGGAAGATTTCCAAGGGCTGACCCAATTGGGCGTGACCCACAGGAGCAATGAACTCAACGGTGGCAGTCCCGAATCCGCCGTCGGGAACGGTGACGGTTGTTTCATCGGCACCTGCCAAGACGACGCCGCCGGCGCGAAGCTGAACATCGAAGCCCGGGAAGGTGCTATCACTTCGATCGCCGACGTCGACTTGCAGGATGTATCGCATACCTGCCGTGAGGTTCGCTCCTACCACTTGTGAAATTGAGGGGCCGTTGCTGAAAGCTACATCGTCGCCGTCAGATAGACCTAGCGGATAGCGCGACGTGGTGGGATTGAATGTTCCAGCGCCCGTGCCAGCACCGTCGCCGTCTACCCAGTCAGGAATATTCCCGCCAAAACCATTGGGTCCATTCCCCGGATTTTCGAAACTGAAGTTGTTTACGGTAATGGTATAGATGTCCACGTCCGTGTCGTTGGCCAAAACTCCGTTCGCCGTGTCCACGGTTAGAACTGTATCTTCGTCCGTTACATAACTAGGATCATCGATAGCGATCGGGTCGTCGTTGACGCCGTTGAT